>NZ_JAKTNT010000001.1:106643-236497 GCF_022760925.1 Thermus hydrothermalis
TTGTAAACCGGCCCAGATTCTGAGGGTATCGTCTCTCCATCGGCTTTCCTCGGAAAGCCCTAACCAGAGCGCAAAAGCGCTTGGTTAGGGTAGTTTACAACCGATTTGAGCTCCTTTTCCCCGTATTGGACAAGGAGGCGAAACGCAAGGTGCTCAAGGTCCTGAAGCGGCAGATAAGGGACGACCGCAACGGCTTCCTCCTCCTTCCTGAGGGGGAGCGCATCCTTTGGGGAGGCCGCCACGATGCCCAGCGCCCGCTCGGGTAGATTGGGGCATGGAGCTTTTCCTGGTCCGCCACGCCCTGGCCTTGCCGCCTGAAGGGGAAGGGGAAAAGGCGGACGACGAGCGGCCCCTAGCCCCCAAAGGCGTGCGGCGCTTTCGCAAGGTGGTCCGGGGCTTGAAGGCGCTTGGGGTTTCCCTGAACCTGATCCTCACGAGCCCCAAGCGGCGGGCCTTGGAAACCGCAAGCCTCCTCGCCGAAGGCCTTGGCGGAGAGGTCCGCCTCACGCCGCACCTCCTGGGCCCTCCTGGCCGGGCGCTTCTGGACGAGTTGCCCCAGGAGGGGAGGGTGGCTTTGGTGGGGCACGAGCCCTTCCTCTCGGCCCTGTTGGCCCTGCTCCTCTTCGGGGACCTCATGGGGGCTTCCGTGGAGGAGATGGTTTACGAGCGCTTGGCCTTTAAGAAGGGTGGGGTGGCTTGGCTAAAGGGGGAGGCCAGGCCCGGCGGGCTAGTCCTCCGGGCGTTTTTGCCGCCCAAGGTCTTCCGGGTGTAGGGGGGCGGGGCGGTCAAATCCCGCTACTGGGTGGCCTCGAGCCTGCCCTCGGCCGTTCCAACCCCCTTTCTAGGAAGTAAGGGTTAGGAAGGTCTATCTAGAGAGCAGCCCCCTTCCCGTGGAGCCCTCGAGGCGAAAGAGGCACAGGGCCCAGGGCGTTTAAGGGATATGTAAGCCGCCCTGGGCAGGATAGCGCTTGAGGACCCCTAGGGGTCAGGGAAAGGGGAGGGGCCACTTGGCTTGGGGGGATTGTCCGTTCTAGACCTTTGCCGCGCCTTCCCTCTTCCCCCTCTCTAGGGGTCCGGAACGGGAAGTGCTTTTTGACGTGCGTGCTAGACCCAAACGGAGGAGGCCCTGATGGAAACCCTGCGGTACCATCCCTGGCAGGTGCGGGCGGCCCTCCTCCGGCTCCTCCTCGGGGGCGGGGCCGCCCTTTGGGTGCTTTGGCTCGTTTGGCTCTTGGTACGGGAAGGGGAGGCTTGGGCCTGGGCCCTTGGGGTGGGGGTTCTCGTCTTCGCGCCCCTTTACGTCTACCGGACAGGGGTGGCTCCCCTGCTTCGGGCGGGCCTCGAGGTGGTCCTGGAGCCCGAGGGGATCCGGTACTGGGGGCGGTACTACGGTACTACCCCAAGGGGGCCTTCCGGGGCCTTGTGGGCCCTTTTGGCCCCACCAAGCCCTGGGGCCCCCTCCATCCCTTCCGGCTGGACTTCGGGGAGAAGCTTCCTCTTCCCTTGGACCTCCCGGGTTGGGACCGGCTCCTAAAGCACCTGGGCCAGGACTGGACCGAGCACCCGGGGCTTGCCCTTTACCTGAGCGAGGCCCGGGGGATGGGCTGGCTCAACGGCCTCCTCCACCCCCCGGAGGAGGTCCTGCCGGTGTGGGAGCAAGCCCGGGCGCAGTACCGGCGGGAAATGGGGTGGCTCTGGGGGGTAACTGCCATCTTCCTCCTGGGGGTGGCGCTGGTGGCGTGGGACGCCAACTCTCCCTTGGGCTACCTGGGTCTCTTCTGCCTCGCCCTTTCCCTTTTGGCTTGGCTTTTCCTTTGGCACAGGCTCTTCGGCCTGGGCGGCCATCGGGGATGGGCGGTCCGGTCCAACCCTCTGGCGGAGGCCCGGAGGGGGGAGGGGGGCGTTTGGCGTTTAAGGATTGTGTAAGGGCAGGCAGCTAGGGTGAGGGGTGAAAGGAGGTATCCGATGTGGAGGAAAGCGGTTTGGCTTTTGGCTATGGCCCTTGGGGCCTGCAGCTTCCCCTTCAACTACACCCTCAACCTGTTGGAACAGGGATTGCCGGGAGACTTTTTGGAGGGCACGTTTCAGGTGCGGGCTGGGGGCATTGACCCGAACCCCAAAACCATCGGGCCCCATCCCGTTTCGTATACCCCGGATAGCCGGGTTAGCCTTTCGGGGGCGAGCCTCGAGTACCGGGTCTGCTTCACCTCGGAGACACCTGGGGCAACCTTCAGCGGCTCGCTGACCTACGCCGCTTACCTCGGAGGAAACGAGGCAGGCTTCTTCAGACAGGAGAACTTGGTCGCCCAGGGTACCAAGGACGTGGCGGGGCTCACCAGCGGAGGGGTGTGCGTGGAGGGCCAGGCCAACCTGAGTCCCGAGCAGGTTCAGGCGGTGGCGAGCAGGCGCTTCTACGTGGGTGCCCAGATTAGCGGGGACGCCGCCAGCAGCCAAGAGGCTACCATCCGCTACCGGGCCGAGGTCTTCCGCTTGCACCTCTCCGGTACTGTACGCCCCTAGGTGGGCAGATGAGGCCCTTTGACGATGTAAAGGCTTTGCTGAAACCGGCCTTGGCGCAGTCGCTTCAGCTCCTTGAGTGGGTCTGGCCTACCCAAACCTTGCGTCCTATACGAAGCGGCAAAACCCCTGTACGCGCTATCCCACTATTGGAGGTGCGCTGATGCGGTGGGCCCTGGCCGGAATGGCCCTCCTGGCCCCTGTCCTGGGCCAGGAGGTGCGCACGGAAATCACCCCCCAGGGCATGGAGGGGCTTCTCGGGTCTTTGGGCTGGAAGTACCAGCAGGTCTTCAACTGGGGAGTTTCCGTGGAGTACGAGGTGGAGGTGGAGGGGCAGAAGTTCCGCCTTTTCCTGGCGGACTGCCAGGGGAGGGAGCCCCGTTGCCAAAGCCTTCTCCTCAAGGTCCGGCCCGATTTGGCCGAGGGTCCTTCCTTGAACCACATCGCCAAGGTCCTGGCGTGGAACCGGGAGTACCGCTTCAGCCGGGCCTACCTGGACGAGGGGTTTTACCCCGTGCTGGAGGCGGACCTGCTGCTGGAAGGAGGTGTGACGGACAGGGCCATCGTGGCGTTCCTGCTCATGTTCCTGGAAAGCTGGCAGGAGTTTTACGCCTACATGGGTGGCGGTCTGAGTGGGGAGGAGAGATGAGGTGGCCCGCTTGCCCCTATACCCGCCTAGCGGCGCCCTTCCTTTGGTGGAAGGGCTTGCAGGGTTTGAGGTTCCTTGGGCTGCTTCTGTTTGTAGGCCTGTGGGGAGGCTTGGCGCGGGGTCAGGGAGGCGAAACCTTCCGGGATGCTCTGCATGGGTTTTCCCTTTTCCTGCCTACGGGCTACAGCGTGAGCGTGCGGGACTATGGCCTAGTGGTGGGGGACCTCGAGGCCTTCCTCCTCGTCCGGGGAATGCCCCTAAAGGCCCCCCGGGAGGCGGTGGCCCCCCTTTTGCAGGAGGCGCAGGCCATGGCGAAGGGCAAGCCCCGCCTTTTCTTCAAGGGCGTGCCAGGGGGGCTTCTCCTTTTGGCGCAGGGCCTGGCCTACCCCTACCGCCTGGCCCCCAACCTACCCCTTGAGGCCTTCCGGGACCCTTTTTTCGGCGGCCTCACCTACGAGGCGGCCCACCTCCTCTTGCCCGGCGACCGGCAGGTCCTAGCGGTTAGCGTTTACCTTCCCGCGGGCGCAAGCCCTGGGGTGCGAAGCCGCGCTTACCAGGTTCTACGCTCCTTGGAGTTTCTCCCTCCGGATGCCCGCATGGCCTACGGGGTGCAGAAGGTTTACGACCCCCTTTTGGGCATGGAGGCCTTCTCGGTGAAGGTCCCCAAGGGCTATACCTTTCAGGGAGCGCTGGTGCCCACGGGCGAGGGGCCTTCCCTCCGCCAGCTGGCCTACACCCTCCAGGGTCCTGGGGTTCTGCATCGGAAGGACGTGCTCTTCCTGGTGGCGTCCGGCGTGCAGACGGGCATGGGGGGCAACGCTTCCACCATTTTGGGCTGGAATGGGCAGAAGGGTCTCCTTTCTGGCTTCCTCTGCCCCACGAGGCCCGAGGAGGTGGCGCAACTCTTGGTGCAGCTCTGGGGGCAGGAACGAGGCCAGGCTTGGCAGGTGGTGAAGCTAGAGCCTTCCCCCTCA
This sequence comes from Thermus hydrothermalis, assembly GCF_022760925.1. NCBI lineage: Bacteria > Thermotogati > Deinococcota > Deinococci > Thermales > Thermaceae > Thermus > Thermus hydrothermalis. Next base: position 110,784 of record NZ_JAKTNT010000001.1, read on the forward strand.
CCCAGTGGCCGCATCGCCCGCCGCCTCGAGGAGCTTAGGGCGGCGGAGGAGGCGCAGATGGACAGCTATCTCATGCAGATGCCGCGCGGGGGCCAGTGGGTCCGAGCCAGGTGGGACCACATCCTGGAGGCGCGGTCAGGGGGGCTTTCCCGCGAGGCCTACTTCCGGGGCGATGTCCTGGCGAGCCAGCAGGCGGACTGGGGGGCGGCGAGCGGGTTGTGCCAGGTGCGGCTGGAGGTCATCCTGCGGGAGGGAACCCCTTCCGCCCTGGCCCAGAACCTTCCCGCGTTCCATGGCTTTCTCCTGGGGATCCGGGCCCATCCGGAGTGGCCCTGGCTCGAGGCCCTGAGGGCCCGCCAGGCGAGCGATGAGGAAACCCGGAGGGTTTTGGCCATGGTGCGCCAGGGGGAAGAGTTCAACGCCTGGATGCGGCGTAGCTGGACCAACCTCCTTTCGGACCAAACCTACGTGCGGGATCCGAGCACCGGGGAGGTGTTCAAGGTCTACAAGGAGTCCTTCCGCACGGGGACCTTCTGGCGGGAACCGGTCTTCGGCGGCCTGGTGGGGGCGGTGGACCGGGGAAGCCGGCTGGAGGAGCTTCTCCGCCAGGAGGGTTGGCGGCAGCTAGAGGAAAGCCTTTCCGGCCTTCCCGGCACCTGGAGGCGCTAAGGGGGATGGTGCTCGCCTACCACCCCTGGCAAATCCGGGCGGCCCTTCTTCGCCTCTTGGGCGGCATCCTGGGCTTGGCCCTCCTCCTTTGGGCGGGGCTTGCGGGCGGGGGCTTCCTCGCCCTCCTCGCCCTCCTGGGGGCGGGAGTGGGCGCCTTTTACCTCCTCCGCACCGGGTGGGAGCCCCTAAGGCGGAGGCGCCTCCGGGTGGAGCTTCTGCCGGATGGGGTGCGGGTGGGCGGGGCCTTCTACCCCAAGGGGGAGTTTTTGGGCCTCGAGGACCCCTTGGGCTCCTGGACCTGGCTGGAGGAGCGGCCCCAGGCTCTCCAGCGCTTTAGGCTCCACCTGGCCCCTCCCTGGCAGAAGGGGCCCCTCTTCCGCCTGCGCTTCCGCACCGGGGCCCTCCCCTTGCCCCTGGACCTTCCCGGGTGGGACCGGCTCCTTAGACACCTGGGCCTTTCCTGGCGGGAACACCCGGGGCTATCCCGCTACCTCGCCACGGCCAGCGGCCCCGCCTGGCTCAACGGCCTCCTCTACCCTCCGGAGGAGGCCCTCGAGGGGTGGCAAGAGGCCCGGAGGCGCTACCAAAGGGCCTGGGCCTGGATCTGGGCGGGCGTGGGGCTGATGGCGGTGGGGTTTGGCGTGGGCCTCTGGGCCCTAGCCCCGGTTTGGGCTAGGGTGGAGGGGTCCGGGGAGGTGGCCCTCCCGATACCGGCCCTTGGGGTTGGGGCCCTTCTGGTCCTTTTGGGCCTTTTCGTGGGCGGCTGGGCCTTTTTTGCCGCCTTCAACGTGGGCCGGGGCCGGCCAGGCTGGGCGGTAGCCTACAACCCCCTCTGGGGGAAGCACCCCTAGGCGTTTTTGCGCAGGGCAGGCTGGGTGGAAGGGGAGGGAGTCCCCTACACCGCCCGCTCCAGCGTCCGTTCCGCCTGGCGCGCCAGGGCCAGGAGTTCCTGGGCGAGGCCCTCGAGGGCCCCCGGCCGCAGGCGGAAATAGGTCCAGCGGCCCACCCGTATCCCCTCCACCAGGCCCGCTTCCCGCAGGATCTTCAGGTGGTGGCTCACCGTGGGCCCAGAAAGGCCCGTCCTCTCCTTCAGGTGGCAGAAGCAAACGCCAAAGGCAGTGCCGCACCGGGGGTCGCGGGCGGTGTGCTCGTCCGGAAGCTCGGCGAGCAGCCGTACCATGGCCACCCGCGCCGGGTGGGCTAGGGCCAATAGGCGGCTTTCCAAGAGATCCTTCTTGCGCATACTGTTCATAGTTTAGCAAGGTCCTGTGCCTCCCATAAGCATGGGGGCAACCAAAGTGCCGGTAGCCCCCAGACGGGCATAAGGCATACCCCTGGTGGGTATTTCGGAATGGGGCCGTCCTATTGACAAATGTCCCATCCGTTTGATATCGTTCAATCGCAAAAAGCAAGGGAGGAGGTAAGCCATATGACGCAAACATTAACCCGTAGGCGGTTTGTGCAGCTCTCGGCGGCAGCCACCGCCCTTTTCGCCGCCGGGGGCAAGGCCCAGCTCTGGTACGCCCCAAGCCTCACCTACCCGGCGGTGAAGGTGGCCAACGTCGCCCAGGTGCGGACGGGGGAGCCCATCACCTTCAACTACCCGGACGCCTCGGCCCCCGCCATCCTGGTGAAGCTGGGCCGGCCGGCCTTGGGCGGGGTAGGGAAGGACCGGGACATCGTGGCCTTCTCCGCCCTTTGCACCCACATGGGCTGCCCCGTGCAGTACGAGAAGGGGCGCTTTATCTGCCGGTGCCACTACTCCATGTTTGACCCCGCCAAGGCGGGCCAGACCTACCAGGGCCTGGCCAGCTCCTGGCTCCCGCAGATCCCCTTGCGCATTGACGGCAAGGGGGACATCTACGCCGTGGCGGTGCAAGGCCTCATCTGGGGCCGGGTGAAGAATGTCTAGGAGGTGAAGGATGGCGCTTATCCCTCGCAAGGACCAGCTCCCCATTCCCCCGAAAAACGCCAAGGTCTACAACCAGGTCTGCCAGTACTGCAATGTGGGGTGCGGCTACAAGGTGTACGTCTGGCCCGTGGGCGAGCAGGGCGGCCCTAAGCCCAACCAGAACGCCTTTGGCCTGGACTTCACGAGCCCCCAGCCGCCCCTCGCCGGGCAGAGCTACACCGAAACCATGCACGCCATCACCGTGGGCAAGGACGGCCGCCAGTACCACGTGGTCATCGTCCCCGCCAAGGACAGCCCCATCAACCGGGGCGACTACTCCATCCGGGGCGGTACCAACGCCCTCACGGTGTGGAGCCTGGACCGGGGCACCCAAGACCGCCTCACCTATCCTCTCCTCCGGGTGGGGGACCAGTTCCAGGCCATCACCTGGCAGGACGCCCTCACCCTCATGGCCGGGGTCATCAAGGGCATTCGCGATCGGGACGGCAACGACGACAACATCGCCGTGAAGTGCTACGACCACGGGGGCTCAGGCCAGGGCTTTGAGGACAACTACGCCGCCGGCAAGCTCTTCTTCTCCGCCCTGTCCGTGAAGCACATCGCCATCCACAACCGCCCGGCCTACAACTCCGAGGTCTGGGGTAGCCGGGAGCGGGGCGTGCACGAGCTCAACTACACCTACGAGGACGCCCGCCTGGCCGACACCATCGTCCTCTGGGGGGCCAACTCCTACGAAACCGCCACAGTCTTCTACGTGGAGCACATGCTCCCCAACCTGCAAGGGGCCACGGTGGCGGAGAAACAGGCGGCTTTTGAGCGGGGGGAGCCCGCCGAGCCCGGGTACATGATCGTCATTGACCCCAGGAAGACGAGCTCCTACACCCTGGCGGCCCAGGTGGCTCCCGACCGGGTCATGCTCCTCCAGCCCAACCTGGGCACGGATTACATCCTGGCCAACGCCATCGCCCGCGTGGTCTGGGAACGGGGCTATTACGATATGGCTTACCTCCAGGCCCGCACGGACATGGCCCTCTTTGAGGAGTACAAGCAAAAAAGCCTCAAGCTCGGGGTACCCTACGCCGAGTTCATGCGGGAGGTGGAGCGCATCACGGGTGTGCCCCGTGCCCAGATTGAGAAGGCCGCCGACTGGATTGCCAAGCCCAAGGCGGGCCGGTTCAAGCGCCGCACCCTCACCATCTACGAGAAGGGCATCATCTGGAACATGAAGAACTACGACCAGGTGGCGGCCATCGTGCAGCTCGCCGTCCTCACCCACAACATCGGCCGCCCCGGCACCGGGTGCGGCCGTCAGGGCGGGCACCAGGAGGGGTACGTGCGTCCTCCCGCCCCCACGCCCGGCTCCATCTACCGCGGCGGGCCCCCGGTGAACGTGGACAAGTTCCTCACCGACGGTAAAGGCAAGTTCTACTGGGTGATCGCCAACGACCCCTACCTCTCCACGCCCAACAACCAGGTCTTCCGCAAGCGGATCCACGAGCGCACGGAGAAGCTCACCAAGGCCCTGGGCGAGGGCGGGGAGCCCGGGACCATCCAGGAAAGGGTGCAGAAGATCCTGGATATCCTCTACAAGGATCCCGACGCCCTCTTCCTGGTGGTCCAGGACATCTACATGACGGAAACCGCCCGGGACGCCCACCTCATCCTGCCCGCCGCCGGCTGGGGCGAGGCCAACGAAACCTCCATCAACTGCAATAGCCGCCTCCTCCGCCTCTACGAGAAGTTCATGGACCCGCCCGGGGAGGCCAAGCCCGACTGGGAGATCTTCAAGTGGGTGGGCCTGCGCATCGCCGAGCTCTACCGGGCGGAGGGTAAGCACCAGGAGGCTGCCAAGTTTGAGTTCGGCAAGAACTGGCGGACGGACGAGGACGTCTTCCTGGCGGGGGCCGAGGAGTTTGCCGACAACCGCGTGAGCGAGGAGGACGAGGCCAAGCTGGAGGCGGAGAACTACAAGGGCGTCACCTACAAGCTCCTGAAGGAGCTGGGCCAAAAGGGCATCCAGACCCCCGTGCGCCGCGACCCCAAGACCGGGAAGCTCGTGGGCACGGTGCGCCGCTACACCTACAAGTTCGGCACCGAAGACGGCAAGTTCAAGTGGTACGGCACGGACGACTGGGAGGGCTACCCGCAGGAGGTGGCCAAGTACCTGGAAGGGGAGAAGGCGCAGAAGTACCCCTTCTGGGTCACCACCGGCCGGGCCCAGACCATCTGGCAGACCGCCTACCACGATCGGCACCTGCCGGAGAAGGCCATGGCCCTGCCCCTCCCCTACGTGGAGGTGAACCCCGAGGACGCCAAGCGCCTAGGCCTCCAGTCCGGGGACCTGGTGGAGGTCTACAACGAGGAGGGGAACGGGACCTTCGTTGTGTACGTCACGGATGCCGTGAAGCCGGGGATGCTCTTCCTCGTCATGTACCACTGGCGGGGCACCTCCAACTCCCTAGTTTCCGGCTACACCGATCCCAAGACCACTATCCCCTGGTACAAGGGCACCCGGGCCGCCATCCGCAAGGTGGCGGGGGCCATCCCCTCGGTGCAGCAGACGGCGAGCTTCCTGCAGCAGAACAAGTTTGACTAGCCTGCGGGAAACCCCTGCCCCCCAAAAGGGGGCAGGGTTTGTTTTCCCCCCTACAGGGAAGGGGCTTGGGGCGGGCTAGGATGGGTCTGTGGAAGGTTCTTGGCCCAAGCCCCGCCTGGTGGTGAGCGCCTGCCTGGGCTTCGCCGCCGTGCGCTACTCCGGGGAGCTCATCCCCGACAAGGTGGTGGCGGCCCTGAGGGAGCATGTGGACTTCGTTCCCGTCTGCCCGGAGGTGGAGATCGGCCTCGGGGTGCCGAGGCCCACGGTGCGCCTGGTGCGGGGGGAGGGGGGCTCGAGGATGGTCCAGCCCCGGACGGGGGAGGACCTCACGGAGAGGATGCGGGCCTTCAGCGAGCGCTTCCTTGGGGGCTTGGGTCCGGTGGAGGGGTTTATTCTGAAAAACCGCTCCCCCACCTGCGCCCTGAAGGACGCTAAGGTCTATGCCCGGGCGGAGGAGGGCGGGGTGGTGGGCCGGGGCCCGGGCCTCTTTGCTGAGGCGGTGGAGAAGGCCTTCCCCCTCCTGCCCAAGGAGGACGAGGGGCGGCTTTCCAGCGCCCGCATCCGCGCCCACTTCTTCACCCGCATCTTCGCCCTGGCGAGGCTCCGCCGGATGGCGGACCTGGCGGGCCTCATGGCCTTCCACGCCCGCTACAAGCTGCTCCTCCTCGCCTACCACCAAGGCGGGGCGCGCCGTCTCGGGCGGCTCCTTGCCGAGGCCAAGGGGAGGCCCTTTTCCGAGGTGCTCCGGGCCTACGAGGAGGGCTTCCTCCTCGCCACGCGGCTTCCCTTCCGCTTGGGCCCCATGGCGGACGCCCTCCTCCACGCCTTTGGCTACTTCAAGAAGGCCTTGACCCCCAAGGAAAAGGCGCACTTCCTCGGGCTCCTTTCCGGCTTCCGGGAGGAGCGGGTGCCCCTCGAGGCCCCCCTCGCCCTCCTCCGCTCCTGGGCCCTGCGCCAAGACGAGCGCTACCTCCTGGACCAGGCCCTCTTTGCGCCCTACCCCGAGGCCCTCATGAGCCTGGCGAGCTCCTAGCGGATCCTCGCCCGGTAGCAGACCTCCCCCCCTTCCCCCGGGCCCACGTTCCCCACCTGGACGCGCACCAACCCCCCTTGGACCTCCCCCGCATCGTCCCCGCTCTGGGCGGTGAGGTGGAGGGTGCTTGCCCCGTGGGCCCAGCGGATGGCCCGGTTGCTGTAGTCCGGCACGTTGGGAAGCGCATCGGTGAAGAAGGGCACGGGGTCCGTGAGGGTAAAGCCCGTGACGGGTGCCGTCCCCAGGTTCTGGTAGGCGATGCAGTACTCCAGAACGTCCCCAGGCCTACCCTGGGCCGTGTTCCCGAAGGAGCCGTTTTGGGTCACGTTCCGCACCCGCTTGGTAAGCCGCACCTCGCCCCCCGTCACCTGCAGGGTGTCCGTGACCCCGTCGGGCTCCGCCACGGCCGGGTTGTTGCTCCAGGCGAGGGCGGAGCGCAGGAGGAGGATGTCCACCGCCCCGGCGGGCTCCCCGGCGGGGACGAGGGCCCGGACCTCGAGGGCGCACGCCTTCAGGCTCCCGTCCGCCTCCCGGGGCCAGGAAGGCCCCACGCCGAAGGTGTAGGGCAGGGCTTGCCAGTCCTCCCCGGGGCCGAAGACCCCGTCGCAGTTGGCGTCCAGGCGCACCTGGTAGGCGTAGCGGGGGGCGTTGGCGGCGCTCAGGGTCACCGTACCCAGGGTGCCCGGGGTGTAGGTGTGGGCGAAGGTGTGGGTGCCGGGGGAGGTGGTCTGGCCTGACCCGTCCGGGTAGAAGCGGCTATCCCGCACCACCCCGAAGTTGCGGCTGAGGGTGGTGCCGGCGAGGCTTGCGGCGCTTCCCAGGACCGCAACCGCCCCGGAGGAGGCGGCGCCCGTGGCGTCCTGCCAGCCCGTTACCTTCTGCGCCGTGCTCCCGTCGTTCCAGCCCGTGGCGGGGCGCAAGGGGTGGGAAAGGGTGACGTTGCCCCAGGCGGCGGGAATGTAGAGCCGATAGTAGCCGTTTCCGTCCGTGAGCGTGGTGCGGGTGTTGCTCCCATCCGTGGCCCGCACCTCCACGTTCCCCACACCCCTTTCGCCCCCGTTTTGGAGGGCGTCGTTGGCGCTCCCGCCCGAAAGGCCATTGTCCAGGAAGACCCGGCCCTCCACCACGAAGCCGCGGAAGAGGCCGAAGAGGAGGCCTTGCGTGTCGCCGCTCACGTTCACGGCCAGGCTCCCCGTGGCGGGGTTGATGAAGAGCCAGCCCGCCGGAGGCGTGGGGGTGGTGTCGGCGGCGTTGCTGTTCGTGTCCAGCACCAGGGTGTAGCTCCCTGGGGCTATTCCCTGGAAGGTGAAGGCCCCGCTTCCCGGGTTCACCTGGGCGGAGGCCACCAGGTTCGTCCCCGAGAAGAGCTTGACGTAGACCGTGGCGCCGTCCGTCCAGTCCTCCCCTGGGCCCTTGAGGCCGTTGGGCTCCCGGTCGTGATAAACGGTCCCAGACACCGAGAAGCAACTCCTGTAGGAGGGCCAAGGGGCAAAGGCGCTTTCCGATACGGTCATATTTACCCCTGATGCGCCGGGTTCACCTTGGTGATTGGCCGAAAACGGAGAACATCCAGTGCAGGGGCGGTAGGCACCTCCGGCCCCGCCACTCACGTCAACGCTAGCCCCGGAGGAGAAGTTCCTAAGGACGATACCTCCGCCGCCTCCTCCCCCTGCTCCGTGGGGGTCTGGTGCGGAGGATGAGCCGTAAACGGCATCGCCACCCCGGCCCCCGCGTGCCGAAAGGGATAGGGTGCTCTGAGGAGTTTCGCCCAGCAAGGTCACAATGGTTCCCCCGGCCCCTCCTCCGCCGGAGGCGTCCTGGTAAGCGTTTCCTCCAGGTGCGCCGTCAGCCTGTATCAGGCCTGGGCCGCTGACCTTTCCGCTGGCGAAGAAGACGATGCCCCCACCCCGTCCCCCATACGGATTGGCGTTGTTGTTGGCGTCTCCTGCTCCCCCGCCCCCTCCCATTACCAGACGCTCAGGGTAGAAGTTCCAGACCCCTCCGCCAAAGCCACCCATGTCTCGCGCGCCACCGGTATCTCCGACCCAGGTGTAGCCTCCGCTGCCTCCACGGCCACCGTTGCCTCCCCCGCCGCCACCGGAGTTGTGCCCTATTCCAGACCCCCCTGCGTTGCCCGGGGCACCCCTCCCGTGGTCGCCACCAGGGTATCCCTGGCTGGTATTAGTGATGGCTTGGCTTCCGTCCCATAGTCTCCTAGGGGTTCCAACGACGCCCTCGCCTTTATGGGCTCCATAAGCCCCGTCATCGGAAGCTCTAGTGTAGAGGGTGGACCCGTTTACCGTCCCTCTAGCCAGGTTGTGCCCTCCTCTAAACCCCGCTCCCGTGGCATCTAAGTGTGGCCCGGCCCCGCTAAAGGTTGTGGTGCCCCACACATCCAGGGCTATAATCCCGCCCACGGTTCCATTCCAGGGAAAGGCTTTCACGGTGCCGGATATAGTGAGGTTGCGGTACCGAGGTACACGCACAATCTGGTAGGCAAACCGTCCACTACCCTGGCCGTTGGTGCAACCGGGATTAGTGACCTCTTGGTTTCTGTACGTGTATCGCAACGGGGAGTTCAGGGTGAGGGTTCCTCCAGAAACCGAAACCACGGTTCGAAACTCGTACTGCCCGGCCTGAGGTGTGCCCATAAGGCCCCCCGCATAGTCCTCCGTGCGGGTACCTCCCGTGCCCCCGTTACCCTGCCCGTCCCCGTAGCGGTTGTTGTTTTCGCAGTTGATAGTGGCTCCCTGCATCTGGATGATGAGGATGAGGTCTCCAGGCTGGATGGGAGGGGCGCCCGTGGGCTCTGGTGAACCAGAGAGCTGGATCGTGGTCGTCCCTGCGGGTAGGTAGGACGGAACCGCACTTCCGCCATAGTAGCTGTTGAGAATCTGGGTGCCTGCGACGATGCCGTCCTGAAGAGGGCACATCTGGGAAAAACCTAAGGATAAGATTAGCCAGGCTAGTTTGGAAGAGTAGGCCTTTTTCATCGGCTACCTCCAAAGAAGTCTAGGCGCAGGTAGAAACCTTCGGGCTGGAAGAGGGTTTCCCCGAAGCCGTAGCCCAGGTTGAACCAGAGCCCGTCCAGCACCCTGAGGCTTCCCTCCACGTTGTAGGCCAGGCGGTCCTGGCCCGTGCCGGGTTGGAAGAGGTAGTAGAGGGCACCCCCTAGGCCAAACCGCTCCGTGAGATAGAGGTTGCCGCCCAGGCCCAGTTGGTAGGTGTTGGCCAAGGGGTCTTGGGGCTTCACCCGGTAGGCGAAGCCCGGGCGGAGCTGGAAGCCGGGGCGGTGGTAGGCGAGGAGGGCCTCTCCCTCCAGGACAGGCTCCGCCTCCCAGGTGAGGCGGTGGTAGGTGAGGAGGTTCACCTGGGAGGCGAAGAGGGCGTAGGCCACGGTGAAGCGGGCCCTTGGCTCGGGCAGGACCTGGTAGGCGAGGTCGGCGGACAGGGTGTTCTCCTCGTCCAGGCTTCCCGCCGCTCCCCCTTTGAGGACAAGCTTGGTTTCCTGGCCCAGGGAGGTTTCCGCCCCTAGGGTGGCCACGAAGTCCGCCACCTTGTAGCGGGCGGCGAGGCCGAAAGCGGTGAGGGTTTCCCCGGTCTGGAAGCGGCGCTCAAGCCCCGCCGAGAGGTTCAGGCTCAGGCGGTCCGTGAGGGGGAAGGGGGCCTCGAGGCCGAAGCGGGCCCGGTTCCCCTCGCCGCTTGCCGTGGGGAGCTCGTAGGCGAGGGCTAGGTTGGCGTCCCCCAGGCGCTGGCGGAGGCCCAGGGTGCCGGAAACCCCCTCGCCCCAGGTGTAGGCCAGGCCCCCTTCCAGGCGGAGGTTCGGGTCCAGGGGCCAGGCGGCGTCCAGCCGGGTGACGGCCTTAGCGGCGCTGAAGGGCTGGGCGTGGGTGAGGAGGGCCCGGGCCTCTCCCTCCTCGTACCCCGCCCGGCCCAGGAGGGCCCAGGCCCCCTCGTCCCACATGTAGCCGAGGCCAGCGCCTAGGGTGAAGGGGCGGGGCCGGTACTCCAAGAGGAGGGCGGTCTGGGCCGGGGTGGCGTGCTCCAGGGCCACGCCCAAGGGGCCTCCCTCGTATGCCAGGCGGGCCCCTCCTTGGAGGGCGGAAACACCCTGGGCGAGGTCCTCCGCCCGCAAGTCCCCCCGCAGGCGGATGGCCCCAAACCGGGCGTCCGCCCCGAAGGAGAGGCCGAAGCGGCCCTCCTGGTAGGTGGCCCTGAGGCTCAGGCGCTGACTCCCGGCCTCGTAGGTTGCCTCGGCCCCGTAACGCCAAGCCCCCAAGTAGGCGGCGGATAGGCCGAAGCGGAGGCCTTGGGCCTCGTAGACCCCGGACACGCCGTAGCCCAGGAGGTCCCTGGGGGCCTCCTCGGGGGCGTAGGCCGCCAGGAGGTAAACGGGGCTCAGGTCCGGGGTGGTGGGGAAGAGGGGCCGGGAAAGCTGGAGGTTCCCCAGGTCGTCCACCACGTAGTCCTTGCCGGGCACCAGGCGGGTTTCCCTGGACCCTTCCACCAGGGTGAGGGTGAGGGTGCCAGGCTTGGGCCTACGGGAGAGGCGGTAGAAGGAGGTGCCGTCGGGCCGGATGACCTCCTCCACCGTGTCCCGGGGGAGGAGGGCGAGGAAGGCTTCCAGGCGCCCTTCGCCCCGGGTGCTAAGGCGGAGGGCGGTGGCCTCGGGAAGGCCTGCTCCCAAGGGGGCCCTCTCGTAGCTCAGGGAGAACTCCGGCTGGTCGTAGCGGAAGGCCACGGGGTCATCGGAGGTGAGGGGGCGCTTCGCCTCCGTGGCGGCCCCGGTGAGGGGGAAGCGGTCCGTGGAGAGCTTGGTCCCGAGGCCTCCGGCGGTGTCCAGGGCAATCTGCCCCTGCCCGCCCAGGACGGGGCCCTCCGCGTAGGCCCGGGCGAGGCCAAAGAGGCGTAGGTTTTCCAGGGAAAGCCGGGAGAGGCTCGGCCCCAGGGCCACCCCCACGCTCCCCTGGCCGAGCCAGAGGGCCTCCTTGCGCTCCCCGGCGAAGAGGCGGGCCTCACCCTCTAGCTGGTTGAAGCGGGCCTTGACCCGGAACTCCTTGGGGGCGGCGAGGGGCTTGAGGAGAAGCTCGGCCCGGCCGTCCTTGAGGAGGATCTGGTAGCCGGAGAGCTCCAGGAAGGCATCGGGGCTTAGGGGCTCCAGGTCGGTTTCCACCGAAACGGGGCCAAAGCCTGTCTGGAGGCCGTTTTCGTCCAGGGCCTCCACCAGGACCTTAAGGGGCGTGCGCCCGTCCGCCTTGGCCTCCAGGAGGGAGAGCCTCAGGCGGGTGGGGTTCCCGGCGCGGAAGACCTCGAGGCGGTCCTGGGCCACCCCTTCCACCTCCAGAACGTTTAAGCCCACCTCCAGGGGCACCCCGTAGTACTCCAGGCGTTGCCAGCCCCGCCCCTCGTCCAGCTCGGCCTTCCCCAGGCGGTCTTGGCCTATGGGCCTCCCGTTCACCTTGAGGGTGAGGGGGCCCAAGGGGGCTTCCAGGACCACCCGGATGGCGTCCCGGTCCCGGAAGACCTCCCCGTCCCTGGGCTCCCGAATGACCCCCTGCCGCTCCCCTTGGAAGGGCTTGGCCTTCCGGTAGTCCTCCAGGGTCACCTTCCCCTGCAGGTACACCTCCCGCCCCCCGGCGAGGAGGGTCAGGCTGGGTTCGGCCAAGGGGGGGAGGGCCCGCTCGTGGCGGAGGCTAAAGCGCACCTCGCCCTCCTTCCGGAAAGGGAGGCGCCAAAGGAGACGGCCTTCCAGGAGGAGGGGGTCCTCGAGGGGTAGAAGCCTATCCCCCTCCGCCAGGCGGGCGCTTCCCGGCACGTAGGTGGCCCCTTCCGGGACGCTGAAGGCGAGGAGGAGGCCCTCGCCTTCCCCTTCCACCCGGAAGGGCAGGCGCACCTCGGAAAGCCTTTCTGGGATGAGGAGGGGCAGGGCCACCACGCTGGCCTCCGCTGGAAAGGCCGCCGGGGTTTCCCCCAGGAAGGCGCTCGCCCGGTTCACGTGGGCCCCGGGGGGAACCTCCTTCGCCTTCAGGGTGAAGGTGCGCGCCTCCCCGGGGGCGAGGGTGAGCTCCACGTCCAGCCCCTCCATGGGAAGCCCCTTGGAGGGGGTGTCCAGGAGCCGGAGGCGCACGGGGTGGTCGGCGGGGTTCTCCACCCGGAGGAGGAAGGTGGCCTCTGTCCCTTCCAGGACCCTGGGGGCCAGGGCTTCCTTGGTGAGCTTGAGGAGGGCGCGGGCTATGGGGCTTTCCGCCTGCAAAGCGCCTCCTTCGTACCGCAAGGTGGCTTGGCAGAGGCCTTCCCGCTCTTCCCCGAAGCGCACCCGGGCCTCGTAGGTGTGGACCCGCTCGGCCCCGGGGGCCAGGGTCCCCTCAAAGCGGGCGTTGGCGGGCTCCAGGATGTCCGGGCAGGCGTCCTCCAGGACGTAGCGCAAGGGGGCTTCCCCTTGGTTTTTCACCACCAGGCGGTGGGTTACCACCTCGCCCGGCAAGTAGCGCCGATGCGGGGTTTCCCGGGCGAGGGCGGGTTTGGGGAGGCGGACCTCCACCCCCGCTTCCGCCCGGGCCAAGACCTCGCCTTGGTGTAGGAGTTCCGCCCGGTTTACCAAAAGGCCTTCCCCCACCACGCGGAAGGCCACCTCGTAGCTCTTCCCTTGGCGGGGTTCCAGGTAGACCTCCTGGTCCAGGCCGGGCCCCTCGAGGCCCACCCCTCCCAGGTCCCTGAGCCGGACCTGCCCCGCCTCGTCCCCCTCGTTCACCACGGTGAGGCGGAAGCGGGCCTCCTCGCCCTTGGCCACCCTTGGGGTCAGGGCCTCCTTCTTGAGGGTGAAGGTGGCGGGGCGGAAGAAGGCGACCTCGGCCCCCTTTTCCAGGCCAAAGGGAAGAAGCCTCCCCCGCACCTGGTAGCCTCCCAGGGGCCCCTTGACCTCCACGGCGAGCTCCAGGGGGCGGTCCTTGCTCAAGGGGGCGGTGAGGCGGGTGGGCCCCAGGGGCTCCAGTTCGGGGGGGAGGTCCAGGGCGAGCTCTGCCGGGAGGAGGCCTGGGTAGGGGGTGGTGGCGCGGAGGACGAGGCGGGCCGCTTCCCCTTCGGGGCGGCGCTGGGTTTCGGGGGTGAGGGCGAGGCTCACCTCGGGCCGCACCCGGAAGACCACCTCCCGCTCCTCGCCGGGGAGGAGGCGGACCTCCTTGGGGCCCTCCACGGCGGCACCTTCCGCCTCGAGGGCCAGGGGGTAGGTGCCGGGGGTGAGGGAGAAGAAGGCTTCCCCGCTCACCCTGCGGCGCTCTTTGCCGAGGAGGAGGGTTCCCTCTCCCGGGCGCTCGCCCCCAGGCAGGTCCAGGAGGAGGCGCACCTTAAGCTTCGCCTCGGGCGGGGCCACCACGAAGACGGCCTCGCCCCCGGGGCAGCCGAAGCGGACCCTTCCACCCTCCACCACCACCGCCCCCTGGGCCCTAACCTCCAGGAGGCGGTAGCCTTGGGGTAGGTCCAGGAAGGCCAGGCCGTCCTCCGTGAGGGTGGGCTTCAGGTCCAGGGGGTTCCCGGCGTTGTCCACCACCGCCACCCGCCGGGGCCCGGGGGGAACCGCCCGGAAGCGGTCCTGGGCCACCTCCAAGCAGGCCTTCACCTGGAAGGCCAGGGTGTTGGAGTACTGCTTGGCGGTGGGGGGTTGGGCGAAGAGGAAGCGGGTGAGGCCAGGGAGGCGCACGGCGTACTCCGCCCAGGCCCTATCCCCCGAAACGGGGCGCTCCTCCAGGCGGCCATCGGGGAGCGCCACCTGGGCCAAGAGCTCTTCCGGCCCGTCTTCGTCGTAAAAGCGCACGGGGAGGGGGAGGAGGGAAGGGGAGGCCTCGAGGGCGAAAAGCTCCACGAACCGGCCCCGTTCCCCGGGGCGTTGCCGTAGGGTGAGGCCAGCCCCTTGGCCCCGCGCGTCCACCGCCAGGGTCATGGGGTCCAGTTGCACGGCGAACCCCTCCGCCTTCAGGAGGAAGGCGTTCTTGCCAAGCCCCTCAAAGCGGGCCACCAGGCGGTAGGGGGTTTCCTTCTCTAGCTTCCCTTCAAAGAAGAGGACCTCCCGATGGGGCTCCACCCCGACTTCCAACCGCCTCAGGAGGGTTTCGCCCCGGTAGAGCTCGTAGACTGCCTTGAGTTCGCCCTGCCCGCCATCGTAGCGCTCGTCCCCAAGCTCCTCCTGGCCCCTTAGGGCGCTCCGGTAGTCCTGGGGGTCAAAGCCCGGGGAATAGAGGACGATCCGCCCCTCCTCCCCTTGGGGGAGGAGCCAGGCCTCGAGGCGGTCCATCTCCCAGGAAAGGCCGGTGCCCACCAGGGTGGCCTTGAGCGCCACCTGGGCCATGGCCAGGGAAAAGGTGAGGAATAGGGCCAGTAGACGCCTCATGGGTACCTCCAACGCACCTCGGGGTCGGTGAGGAAGGCCTGGCCCACCTCGTAGACCAGGGTTTCCTCCCCAGCGAACTCGGGGTAGTGGAAGGCCTTCTCCCCGCCCTCGGGCAAGGGATCGGTGAGGGTGAAATCGGGGAGGGTTTCGCCGCTTCGCAACTTGAGCTCCACAAGCACCTTTTCTCCCATGCGGAGAAGCCTCTTCTCCACCACGAGGGGCCCCATGCGGAGGACCGTGCTCCTTTCCACCCGCACCCACCCTTTCGGGGGCACCAGGGGGAAGTCCGCCACCGTGGCCCCCTGCACCAGAACCCGCTTCCGGTACCCTTCGCCTAGGTCTTCCGGAAGCGGACGGGGCGGGAAGGGGGCGGAGGCGGGGTCCAGCATTACCTGATGGAGGCCGGAAAGGTCGCGGAAGGCGTAGCGGCCCTGGCTATCCGTGAGGGCCTGGACCCCGTTGGCAAGGAGCACCCGGGCCCCGGGGAGGGGGATGTCCCCGCGGCCATAGACGCCGTCCCCGTCCAGGTCCAGGAAGACCCGGCCCAGGAGCACCCCCCCGAGGGCGAAGGGCCCGGGGTCCACCTGGGCCAGGGCCTGGGCTTGGCCGCTCGCCACCACCGCCCCTTGGCCGCTCAGGCCCAGGGCCTCGGCGGTGTTGATGAGCTCCTTGGGGGCCTGGGGCAGGAGGCGGAGGGCGTAGGTGAGGCAGAGCTTGCCCTTGGCGGGAAGGCTAAGCCCCTCCCACACCAGCTTCCCCTCCACCACCTGGGGCTCCAGGGGCGTGCTCCCCTCGCAGAGCCGGGCGGTGCCGGGCTCGTACCGGGTGCCGGGGGGTGGGGTGTCGGTGAGGCGCACGGCGAGGGGGGCGGAGGAGGGGTTTTCCAGGGTGAGGCGGTAGGTGAGGAGGTCTCCAATGCGCGCCACCCTGGGGCTCACCTCCTTCCGCAGGAGGAGGTTCGCGCCGAAAACGGGGTGCCGCACGGGGTTGGAGGCCACGGGGTTCGGGGCCTCCCGCGCCCGGAGGGTGAAGGCGTTTTCCAAGAGGGCGTCGTCCGGGGTGTCCGCCTTGACCCGGGCCCGGAGGGTGAGGACCGTTTCCCCAAGGGGCAAGGGGTCCAAGGTCCAGACCACCTTGTGGCCTTGGGGGTTGTACACTCCGCCGTGGGAAGCGCTCAGGAACTCCAGGTGCGGGCTTAGGGCGTCCTCCACCACCGCTTGGGCAAGGGGCCCGAAGGCGTTCCGCACCCTGAGGGTGTAGACCACCTCCTGGCCCGGGCGGAGGGTGGTGCCGGCGGGGGGGTCTGCCTCCTTGAGGAGGACGAGGGCCTCCTCCCCCACCGCCTCGAGGTCATCCCAGGTGGCGTTTTCCGCCCCCGTGGCCAGGGAGCGGGCCACCACCTTGGCGGCGAAGGCTGCTGCCCCTTGCGCCCGGTAGCAGACCTTGAGGTCCCGCCGCTCCCCGGGGCCCAGGGCCAGGGGGTTCGGGAGGGGGGTGCCCGCTGGGTCTTCCAGCCAGACGTCCACCCCTAAAGGCACCCCCTCCACCCGCAGGGCGTAGCTATCCCCCACGGTGCCGGCGTTCTCCAGGGTGTGGAGGAAGCAGAGGGGTTGCCCCGCCAAGGCCCTGCCCGCCTGGCGGTCGTCCTGGGAGTCTTCTCCCCCGGGGAGGGCCCTGGGGTTCCCTCCGGGGCCCAGGTGGTGGGCGTAGAAGGGGAGTACCCTCAAGACCGCCCGTCCCTCCGCAGGCCCCCCGGGTCCCGTGGCCACGGCCCGGTTCTCCACGAGGCCCGGAGGCGTGGCGGGGGGCACCCGGAGGCGGAAGGTGAGCGTGGCCTCCTCCCCGGGGAGGAGGCGGGGGAGGAGGAGGCGCACCCCTCGGACGGCGGGGGGTTCCTGGGAGGTCCAGGCCTGGCCGTCAAAGTACTCCACCTGGCCCTTGGGGGCCTGGGCGGAGCCGGGGACGAAGGGGAGGGGGAGGGGGAGGTCCGCCACCGCCACCCCCTGGGCTTCCGACTCCCCCAGGTTGCGCACCCGGAGCACCACCGGGACCTCCTCCCCAGGACGGGCGGTTTGCGGCATGGCCTTCTCCAAGGAGAGGGCGGGGCCTTGGCGGGCCTCGAGGCGGGCCCAGTTCTCCCTGTCCTCCGCCCCATCGGAGCAGCGGGCGATGGGGCTAAGGAGAAGGCTTCCTGTGGCCGCCAGGGGGGCTTTTACCCGGACCACCAGCCTAAGGCTTTCCCCCATGTCCAGGGTAGCCTCCGTGATGGGATGGCCGTCGGGAAGAGCGTCCCCGTTTGGGTCGGGAAAGAGGGCCACCTCTTCGGGGTCAAAGTCCCGGGGGCCTAAGGCATACCCCAGGCCAAAGGTGAAGCGGTCGTTCCCCCCGTTGGTGAGGACATAGGGCAGGTAGGCGTACCCCCCTGGGCTGATGGAGGCTACCTGCCCAGGGCTTTCCTGGGTGCCGTCGGGGGAGAGCTGGGGAAGGCAGAGGGGGCGCACCACCGTTTCCGCCACGTTGGAGAGGTGGCGCTCCTCCCCCACCCAGGCCACCGCCTGGTTGCGGATCACGGTGCCGGCAGGGGTCAGGGCGAAGGCCAGGGAGAGGAGCCAGAGGAGCCCCACCCAGAGCCCTGGGGCAATCCTTCTCCTGGCCTTCACGTCTCGCCGCATCATCCCTAAGCCTCCCCTCTCCCTGTGAAAATCGCGTCAAAAATCCCTTCTCAAAAGGCTTTCTCCTTTTGTCGGCGCCCCATAAGGGGGCCCCGCCCCGGGAAACCCCGGGGCGGGGGGATGGGCCTACTGCACCTTCACCACCAGGGTGATGGTGATTTGGGCCCCTGGGGGCATGACGTCGGCGTCGGTGATGTCGCCGTCCCCGTTCGTGTCCACCCCCACGTAGACGGTACCGCCGGTGGGCACGCTGGTGGGTGCCGTCTGGCTCCAGGTGGTGCCGTCCGTGGAGTAGAGCACGGCGCCGCTAAAGCCGGAGATGGTCGCCGAGACGCTCTGGAAGGTGGTGTAGGCGGGGATGGGGTCGGAGATGATCACCTTTTTGAGGTTCCCGGTGCCGATGTTCTCGGCCCTGATGGTGTAGGTGAGGGTCTCGCCCGGGACGGCGTCCGCCTTGTCCACGGACTTGTTGAGCCTGAGCTCCCCGCCCACGATGGTGGTGGTTTCGGTGGCGGTGTCCGTGGCCTCGTAGGCGTTGTCGGGCGTGCCGGTGGTGACGTCGCAGTTGGCCCTGACCGTCTTCACGTCCACCCGGCCCACGGGCTCGCCCGCCGGCACCGTGACGCGCACGTAAATGGTCGCCGTGCCGTCGTTCGGCCCCACGTACACGTCTGCCAGGCCGCCGTACCAGGTGGTGCCGTCGGTGGAGTACTGGTAGGTCCAGCCGTAGGCGCCGCCGCTACCGGAGATGTCGCAGTAGGCGGGGGCGTTGGAGTTGTTGAGGAGGGTGTGGGTGTAGACGATGGTGCCTGGGCTCGTGACGGTGCCGGAGCGGTCGGGGTCCAGGCTGACCTGGGCTACCAGGTTGACGTTCACCTGGCTGGCGACGGTATCCGACACTCCCGACAGGGTGGTGCTCGTGGCGGTGAAGGACACGGAGTTGGCGCCAGGCGCAGTCCCGGCGGGCACCGTTACGGCGGCCACCACGCACTGCTTAGCTCCAGGGTTCAGCAGGTTGGTGTTCGTGATGGGCGCCCCATCGGGCGTGCCGTTGCAGTCCGGGTCGGGGTAGAAGACCACGCTCCACCCCTGGGGAACTGCGGCTGTGAGGTTGTAAACGTCGGGGTTAGCCCCTGCGTTGTACACCTCCAGGGGGAAGTACACGGTCTGCTCGGGGTCGGCGGTTTGGGCGGCGGGGTTGTCGTTGTTGGCGTTGTTATCCCCGCTGTACCCCTTGGCAGCCAAGTCCACGGCGTAGCCAGGGAGGATATCGGTCACCCGATCCGTGGTGATGTCGGATTTGCTGGGGTCGTTGACGCTTGTGGCCTTGAGCTCCACCTTATAGGTGGTGGTGGCGCCGTCGGCCGGGTTTTCGTAGTACCCAGCGGGAAGCTGGCACTTAACCACCACGTTGAGGTCGGCGTTGGGCGCCAAGGGCCCCACGGGTCCAGAGATAGGAGTAGTGCCGTCTGCGGCGTAGAGTTGGCACGCGGTGCCCGTGGGGAAAGTGGAGTTTTGAAGCGTCAGCGCGAAGCTATCTGGAGCGTTGCCGTTGTTTCGCACCACGTTGGTGAAGGTCACCGTTTGCCCAGCGTAGGCGCTCGGCACCACCTGGGTTTCGTTGCCCAAGGTGACGTTGCCAGGGTACCCTACCAAGGGCTGGTACTGGGCCGCTACGGTGTTGGTGGTGGTGTTGGTGGTCACGCTCCGGTCCTGGGTTCCATCGTTGAACCGGACGGTGGCGCTGTTGGCGTAGCTGGCACCCGCCGGAGCGTTGGACGGCACCTGGGCGGCGAAGCTGAAGCTGTACTGGGCCCCTTGCGGGAAGAAGGCGCCGGTGTCCTCAAGGAGCATGCCGATTTTCTTGGTGCCATCTCCCGTGATGGGGAGGAGGGAGTTGGTGAGCGTGACCCAAGCGGTGCCGTTGTAGTAGACGTAGCGCACTGTGCCCGCCCCAGCGGTGCCTGTGGGCATGGCGCTCACAGTGAGGCCATTGGGGATGGTGTCCTCCACCAGGATGCCCGTCCTGGCCTGGCCGTCCACCGTGACGCTCACGCCGTATGCGGCGCTACCGCCGGTGTTGGCGCCGGAGATGGTGTAGGTGATGGTGGCGCCGGGGGCCACGTTGCCGGAGGGCGAGGCGCTCTTGAAGGCGGTGAGGGCGGCGGCGGTGGTGGCTGAGGCCCGGGCCCAGTTGTCCGCGTCCGTGACGTTGGTGTTCCCCTGGGACTGCCCGGTCAGGTTGAGGTTGCCGTACTGCCCGTTTTGGGCTGTGGTGGGAATGGTGGCTGCCACGATCACGCAGGCCTGGGCGCCCATGGCCAGGGTGACGCTCGTCACCTGGACTTCGCCCGCATCCACGTTGCCGTTGCAGTTGGCGTCCAGGTAGATGCGGACGTTTTGCAGGTCAAAGTTGTCCTGCGTCCCCTGGACCGTGATCAGGCTGATGGTGTCGGTGCCGTTGCCGTTGTTGGTGACCGTGTACTGGAAGAGCACCTGGCCTCCGGGCAGGTTGGAGCGGGTTTGGCCCGGAGTTCCTTCGTTAGCCCCGTTTGGGGTAATGGTGAAGGCGTAAACCTGCTGGACGATGGTGGTGACCAGGTTGGACGTGGTGGTCCTGGGCTGGCCCGCCGAGTCCACATAGCTGGCCGAGGCCTGGTTGGTGATGGCCGTCCCGGCGGGGGTCATGGCCAAGG
The DNA here is from genome assembly GCF_022760925.1 of Thermus hydrothermalis. Taxonomy (NCBI): domain Bacteria; kingdom Thermotogati; phylum Deinococcota; class Deinococci; order Thermales; family Thermaceae; genus Thermus; species Thermus hydrothermalis. Next base: position 130,745 of record NZ_JAKTNT010000001.1, read on the forward strand.
CAAGGCCCAGGGCCATGAGCAGGGTAGCCACAAGATAGCGTCCTCTTATCATCGTTAAACCTCCTTCACTTGACCGCGGTGCGCATGGACACCTGAACCTTTGCGCCTTTGGGTAGCTCGGGTAGGAGCCACCGCACGTGCGTGTACTCTTCTGGCCTCACTTCCACCTCCTTTTCCACCTCCTTGCCGTTTTCCACCACCCGGACCCGCTTCTTCAGGGGTGGGAAGCCGAAGGTCTTGCCCCCGTCAAAGCTGAACTCCGGGCGGATGGTGGACCCGTTCAGGGCGAGGGGCCTGGCGCTCCCGTCCAGGTAGTAGGTCTCCTTGGGGACAGGGATGACCAGGGCCACCTGGCGCAAAGGGCCTTGGGAGCGGTTCTCCGCCGCCAAGCGCCACTCCAGGACGTCCCCGGGTTTGACGGCCACGGGGTTTTCCTCGTAGACCTCCTTGCCTTCCACTACCCGTACCATGTAGGGCCGCAGGTCCAGGCTGAGGGCCTGAGCGAGGGCTATCAGGAGGGCCAGGAAACCGAGCCAGATCCAGGGTCGCCGCATATACCACCCCCGTACGGCAGGGTAGGGGGTCCATGTGAAAGACTTGTGAAAGGGGGGAAGAAACCTCCCCGCCCTTTTGGGGATGCTCCTAGAGGGTAGCTATCCGACCCTTGGCTTCCCCAGGCCGCCTCGCCCCGATGGCGAAGAGGGCCATGCGCATCTCGCCCAGGTAGTCCCCAATCCAGCGCGCCACCGCCTCCTTGCCCTCGAGGGCAGGCCTCAGGAGGGGCCTAGCGACCGCCACCAGGTCCGCCCCCAAAGCCAAGGCCTTCACGGCGTCCGTCCCGGTGTAGACCCCGCCCGAGGCGATGAGGGGAATATCCGGCAGGACCTCCCGGACCTCCAGGATGGCCTGGGCCGTGGGGATGCCGATCTCGCAGAGCTCGGGGTGGCGCACCTCGCCGAAGCGCACCCACTCCTCCACCCGGGCCCAGCTCGTCCCCCCGGCCCCCGCCACGTCCACCGCCGCCAGGGGGAGGCCCCTTAGGGCCAGGGCCGCCTCCCGGGAAAGGCCGTGCCCCACCTCCTTGATGAGGACGGGGAAGGGAAGGGGGAGGAGGCCGGCTAGGCGGTCCAGGAGGCCGCTAAAGTCCGTGTCCCCCCTCTGCACCGCCTCTTGGAGGGGGTTGACGTGGAGGGCCAGGGCGTCCGCCTCGAGGAGCTCCACGAGGCGGATGAGGTCGTCCCGCCCGTAGCGGCGGAGTTGCGCCAGGCCCAGGTTGGCGATGAGGAGGACCTTGGGGGCTACCCGGCGCACGCGGAAGCTGGGCAGGGCCTCGGGCCTTTCCAGGAGGATGCGCCCCGAGCCCAGCATCATGCCCACCCCCAGGGCCTCCGCCGCCTCCGCCAGGGCCAGGTTGATCCTCTCCCCGTTTTCCTCCCCCCCGGTCATGGCCCCGATGAGGAAGGGAGCCTGCAAGACCTTGCCCAGGAAGGGGGTGGTGAGGTCCACCTCGGAGAGGGCGAGCCCCGCCAGGGCCTGGTAGCGGAGGCGGAAGCGCTCTAGGCCCGTGGTGGTCTTTTGGAAGGCCACGTCCCCCTCCAGGCAGGCCTGGAGGTGCTTCCGCTTCCTCTCCAGGGTGCTCACACCCGGGCCTCCAGGAGGCCTTTAGGGGCCCTTTCCAGCCCCAGGTCGTGGGCGATGAGCCTTGCCGTCATCTTGGCGGACATGAGGACGCTGGGCAGGCCGGCCCCGGGCTGGTAGCTCTGGCCCACCAAGTAGAGCCCCCTCACGTCCTCCGAGCGGTTATGGGGCCTAAAGCTCGCCGTCTGCCAGAGCACGGGCTCGGGGCCGAAGGCGTTCCCCAGGTGGCTATTCAGGGTCCACTGGAAGTAGTCTGGGGTGACGAAGTGGGTGTAGACCAGCCGGTCCATGAGCCCGGGGAGGAAGCCCTCCTCGTCCAGGTAGCGCAGGGTCTTTTCCAAGTAGCTCGGGCCCAGTTCCCGCCAGTCCAGGCCGCTCCCGTTGTGGGGGACGGGCACCAGGGTGTAGGCGGCGTGGTGGCCTGGGGGGGCCAGGGAGGGGTCGGTGAGGGTGGGGAGGTGGAGGTAGTGGGCGAAGTCCTCGGGGAGCACCTTGCGGAGAAAGATGTCCTTGAGAAGGCCCTCGTAGCGCTCGCTGAGGAGGACGTTGTGGTGCCTGAGCTTTTCCCCTTCGTCCCCCCTCGCCCGGAAGCCGAAGTAGGCCACGAAGAGGCTCATGGAGAGCCGGGTGCGCTTTAGCCGCCAGTCCCCGTGGAGGCGCCGATCCTCGGGGGCTAAGAGTTCGCCGTAGGTGTGCACGTAGTCGGCGTTGGACACCACGAGGTCGGCGTCTATCCTTTCGCCGCCCTCGAGGACCACCCCCACCGCCCGCCCCTTCCGGGTGAGGATGCGGCGCACGGGGGCTTGGTAGCGGACCCTACCCCCGAGCTCCTCCAGCTTCCGCACCATCCCTCGCACCAGGGCCCCTGTCCCCCCCAGGGCGAAGTGCACCCCCCAGGTGCGCTCCACGAAGTGGATCATGGCGTAGATGGCGGGCACCGAGAGGGGGTTTCCCCCGATGAGGAGGCTCTCAAAGGAGAAGACCCGCCGCATCTTGGGGTTTCGGAAGTACTTCTTGACGAAGGAGAAGAGGGGACGCACGGCGTCCAACCGGAGGAGGTCCGGGGCCACCCGGAGGAGGTCCAGGAGGCTTCCAAAGTGGGTGAAGCCGAGCTCCAGGAAGCCCCTCTGGAAGATGGCCTTGGCGTCCCGCTCAAAGCGGAGGTAGCCCTCGAGGTCCTCGGGGGCCAGGCGCCGGATCTCCGAGAGGAGGTGCTCCCGGTCGTCCTTGTAGTCAAAGTGGGTCCCGTCGGGGAAGTGGATGCGGTAAAAAGGGTCCAGGGGGGCGAGCTTCACGTAGCGCTCCGTGGCCTTAAGGCCCTCCTCCTCGGGGAAATCGGGGTAGAGGCGGGGGTTGCCGGGGCCCGTGGCGAAGAGGTCCTCCAGGAAAGGGGGCACGGTGATCACCGTGGGCCCCATGTCAAAGGTGAAGCCCTCCGCCCGGTGCACCCGGGCCCGGCCTCCAGGACCGTCCAGCTTTTCCAGGACGAGCACCTCTAGACCCATGGCGGCGAGGCGGATGGCGCAGGCCAGACCCCCCACCCCGCTACCGATAACCACGGCGCGCATGGGAGGAGCTTACCCCATGGGAAGGGGAGGATTGCGGGGCGGGCTACAGGCCAAGGAGACGGCGTAGGCGTAGCTCCACCTGGAGGGCATCCTCCGGGGCCAGCTTGCCTAGAGCGCCCCGCACCAGGCCGTGGTCCAGGGTGAAGAGCTTAAAGCGGACCACCGAGGGAACCGGCAAGCCCGCCGCTTCTAGGTCTTGGATGGGCCAGTCTAGGGGCCATGGGGCGTGGCGCTTGCTGGTGATCATCGCCATGACCGAGGCGTTTGGAACCATCCAGGTTGGGACAGCACCAAAGCCGGCCGATGTTTGGCCCTTCTCTGATCGGTAAACGGGAAGGGGACCCGGACCACCGTGTAGCGTTCAAAGGTCACGATAGGCTTCCTCGTCCTCGGGGCTAGCCCACTCGCTAAGGGTGGCCTCCAGGGACCTGAGGTAAGCCAGGTCCGAAGGAGAAAGCTTGCGTAGACGAAGAGAGCCGTCCGCTTCCAGCTCCATAAGGAGCAGATCCCCTGGTTTTAGGCCCAAGGCCTGCCGCAGGGTTTTGGGTATCGTGGCCTGGCCCTTGGAGGAGATCCGCGCGATGACTGCCATGGCTCCATGGTAGCAGGAAGCGGTATTTCTGGGCGGTGAACCCCTCACGCCGCCCGATGGGGTTGCCTTGCCGCCCTTTATCCCCTCCTCCTAGGGCAAGACCCGCCCCTTCCACCGCTTCCCCGGCAGGAGAGCCCGGAGGTAGGCGGGGAGGAGGAGGAGGGGGGCCAGGGGGGCGAGGAGGGCGGCGAGGAGGGGGCCCTTGGTGGCCGCCTGGACCAGGGTCCTTTCCAGAAGCCCTAAAAGGCCAAGCTCAATGCGCCCAAAGGCCCAGGGAAGGGTGTAAAGGGCCAGGTGGTAGAACCAGGACCCGAGGAGGATGGCGGGGTTTTTCAGGTGGATTTCCAGGAAGTTCTTGCCAAACCCCGCCACCACCTCCCCGTAGCCCCGGTACATCCGGGCGGAGAAGAGCTCCACCCCCAGGAAGAGCCCGTAGCGCCTCGCCCTCCGGGCCAGGGCCACGTCCTCCAGGACCTCGGCCCGCACCCCTTCATGCCCCCCAAGGGCGAAGTAGGCCTCCCGGCGGAAGGCCAGGACCTGGCCGTTCGCCACCCGCAGGGCCTCGAGCCCGGGGTGGGGCAGGAAGGAGAAGAGCCCCCCCATGACGAAGGGTACCGTGGCGAGGACTAGGGGGTTTTGCCCGGCCTCCTGCCGGGGCAGGGCCGAGACCGCCTCCCGCCCCTCGAGGGCGGCGAGGAGCCCCCCCAGGGCTCCTTCCTCCCAGCGCACGTCGGCATCGGTGAAGACCAGGACCTCCCCCCGCGCCGCCTGGGCCAGTTGCCAGCAGGCCCAGTTCTTCCCCGTCCAGCCCGGGGGCGGGGGCTCCCCCTGGAGGAGGCGGAAGCCCAGGCGGTCCCCGGCTAGGGCCAGGGCCACCTCCGCCGTGCCGTCCTCGGAGCCGTCGTCCAAGACCAGGACCTCGAGGGCCCCCTGCCGGAGGAGGGCGGGGAGGGTGCGCCTTAGGTTTTCCGCCTCGTTCCGGGCCGGGACCAGGAGGGAGGCGGTGGGCCTTTTGGGGGTGGGCCTGGGGGAAAGCCTGGGGAAGGCAAGGAGGTTGTAGACGAGGGCAAGCCACCTCAGGAGGAGGAAGAGGAAGACCCCGAAGAAGAAGTCCCCCGTCATCGCCTTAGGGCCTCCACCAGGGGGCGCACCCGCTCCTCCAGGCTCCTTCTCCCCCTCAAGACCTCCCGGAAGCCCTCCGGCACCGCCCGGGGGTGCGTACTGGCCAGGATCCCGTCCAGCTCCGCCAAAAGCCCGCCCAAGGCCCCTGGGAGGTCCCCTTCCGGGGGCAAGGGGCTTCCCACGAGGAGGAAGGCCTCGGGGTGCTCAAACCCCCTCAAGGCCACCCGGGCGGCCACGGGGAGGAGCCGCACCCCCGCCTTCCGGGCAAGCCATGCGGCCCCTGGGCGCAAGGGGCCCAGGGGCCCGGGATAGCGCAGGGCCCCCTCGGGGAAGACCCCCACCCACGCCCCCTGCCCAAGCCGCCTTAGGGCCTCCCGCACCCGGCCCGCCGGAAGGGCCCCCGCCAGGGCCAGAACAGGGAAGGCCTTCAGGTTCTCCTCCGCCACCAGGAGGCTTGTGGGCCTCCCCCCAAGCCTTCCCAGGAGCCAGACCAGGTGCCCGTCAAAGAAGCTGTGGTGGTTCATGGCCAGGACCAGGGGCTCCTCGGGGAGGTGCCCCTTCAGGTACACCCCCCGGAGGCTTCCCTTGAGGCTCAGGAGGAGGAAGCCTTCCACGAAGGCCTTGAGGAGCCGGGCGAAGGGGCGCTCGGGGTCCATCACCGTAGGCGCCTCAGGGCCTCGGGGTGCCAGGCCAGGAGGAGGCCCTGCACCACCGCCAGGTTGGTGGCGAGGAAGAAGACCATCTCCTCCAAGGGGAGGCCGAAGGCCTTGGGCCCCAGGGTGTACTCGGGGGCGATCCACCAGATGCCGGCCCGGATGGCGTAGAGGTCGGCGAGCCAAAGGTAGAGGGTGGGGAGGCCCACCCCAAGGAGGAGGGCCCGCCGCCACCCGAAGAGGAGGTCCCCCCCAAAGGCCCACTGCAGGAGGAAGACGGGGGCGAAGTAGGCCAGGATGAGGCCTAGGTACAGGGCCTTCCCCCCAAGGGCGAGGAGGAGGACGCCGAGGGCCGTAAGGAGGAGAAAGGCCCCGCCCCCTACTACCCGGAAGACCCCCGGCCCCGGGGGTGGGGGAGGCCCGGCCACCCGGAGGAGGAAGGCCCCGGTGAGGAGGGGCTGGAGGACGAAGAAGAGGTACTCCTCGAGGGGCACGTACCCGATCCGAAGGAGGACCCGCCCCTCGGGGTAGCCCCACACCCCCCGCCAGACCAGGTAGTTGTCCCAAGGGGTGGTGTAGAGGAGGGCGATTGCGGGCAGGAGGAGGTAGGCCCATAGCCTGGGCGGCCTGGGCCTCGCCCCAAGGAGGAGAAGGAGGAGGGGGGGCAGGATGAAGACCAGGTGGAACTCCAGGTAGGTCATGCCGCCTCCAGGCGGGCGGGAAGCCCTCCCTCGGGCCAGAGGGTCACCCCGGCGTGGACCCGGGGCTTGGGAAGGGGGCCTAGGCGGAAGCGGCGGAAGAAGACCCCTAGCGTCACCTCCCCCTCCAGGAGGGCGAAGTCCCGCCCCAGGCAGAGCCTTTGCCCAAAGCCAAAGGGGAAGTAGCGGCCGCTTGGGGTGCCTGGGGTTTCCAGGAAGCGGCCAGGCCGGAAGGCTTCCCCCTCGGGGAAGTGGAGGCGGTGGGTCACGTAGGGGGAGAGGACCACCGTGGTCCCCGCCTCCACCCTTTCCCCCAAGAGGTCTAAGGGAGCTTCCGCCTTGCGGGTGAGGACCCAGGCGGGGGGGTAGAGCCTAAGGGCCTCCTGGAAGGCGGAGAGGGCAAAGGCGGGGTCCTCCGCCACCCGGGCCTGGTCCGAGGGGTGTTGCGAGAGGAGGTAGAGGGCCCAGGTGAGGGCGCTGGCCGTGGTCTCGTGCCCGGCGATGAGGAGGGTCTTGGCCTCCGCCAGGGCCCTCTCCCGGGGCAGGCGGGCGAGGGGAGGGTGTTGGATGAGCCCTTCCGCCTCCCGCTCCAGGGCCCGCTTGTGCCGGAGGAAGGCCCCTTCCACCAGGAGGTTAAGCCGGGTAAAGGGGTTTCGCATCCTGGCCACCACCCGCTCCAGGGCCCGCAGGGCGGCCTCCGCCAGGGTTTCCGGCAGGGGCCTATCCCAAAGGGCCCTTCCCAGAAGGCGCAGGGAGAGGGATAGCATCTCCCGGGCCAGGTCCCGCATCTCCCCCGGCCGCCAGCGGGCGAAGAAGGCTTCCGCCTCCTCCTGAAAGAGGGGGGCGTAGGCCCGGACCGCCCTGGGGAGGAAGGGGTCTTTCAGGGTTTTCCGGGCCTCCTTCCAGGAAGGGCCGAAGTCCGCGAGGAGGCCCTGCCCCGTGAGGCGGGCGAGCTCCCGGTACTGGAAGGTGGCCTTGCTCTCCAGGCCCAGGAGGACCGCCTCTACCCCCTCGGGGTCAAAGACCAGGTGGAGGGGCATGCCGGGGAGGGGAAGCCTTAGGCGGGGGTGCCGCTCCCCCCAGGCGAGGAGGGTTTCCAGGGGGTCGTCCCGGAGGCGCCTTAGGTCGGGGAGGGCCTCCTTCAGGTCCAAGGTGGCGGTCATGGTTAGAGAATACCCGGGGAAGGGGGGCCTTCTCCCGCCTGGGCTACCCTTTCGCCAAGGCCTGGGCCAAGGAGAGGTAGCGGCGCCTGGCCGCCACAAGGTCCACCACGGGGTCCTTGGGCTCGTAGGAGGCGTACTCGGGGGCGAAGCGGCGGAGCCAAGCCCCCTCGGGGTCGTGCCGCTTTCCCTGTTCCACCAGGTTGAAGACCCGGAAGTAGGGGGCGGCGTCCACCCCAAGCCCCCCGGCCCACTGCCAGCCCTGGAGGTTTTGGGCCGTGTCCCCGTCCAGGAGGAGGGCCTTGAAGGCGGCCTCCGCCTTCCGCCAGGGGAGGAGGAGGTACTTCACGGCAAACTGGGCCACGCACATCCGGGCCCGATTGGAGAGGAAGCCCGTGGCCCTGAGTTCCCGCATGGCGGCGTCCACCAGGGGGACGCCCGTCCGTCCCTCTAGCCAGGCGGCAAAGAGCGCCTCGTCCTCGTTCCAGGGGAGGGCCTCCCACCGGGAGTCTAGGGCCCTTTCCCGCATCTCGGGGAAGTGGTAGAGGAGGTGGTAGGAGAAGTCCCGCCAAAGGAGCTCGTCCACCCACTTCTCCGCCCCCCTTCCCCCCCGCCTTAGGGCCTCCCAGGCGGCGAGGCGGGGGGAGAGGACCCCCAGGGTGAAGTAGGGGGAGAGCCTCGAGCCTCCTTCCCCGTCCAGCCGGTCCCGCTCCTCGGCGTAGCGGGGAAGCTTTTCCTCCAAGAAGGCCTGGAGCCGGCCAAGGGCCGCCTCTTCCCCGGGCTCGGGAAGGGGCACGTTGGGGGTTTCCCTGGGGAGGTCCCCCTCCTCCGGGGCCTTTGGCAGGGCCTCGGGGGCGGGCAGGGGAAGGCCCACCCCTTGGAAGTGCCGCCGGAAGGGGGTGTAGACCCGGTAACCCCGGGGAAGGTCGGGGGGGATGAGGTGGGGAGCGGGGAGGAGGTGAAGGGGAACGCCTAAGGCCTCCCGCACCCGCTCGTCCCGGTGGCGGCCGTAGGGGGTGTAGCTCTTTAGGGCGTAGACCGCCTGCGCCCGGAGCGCCCTCGCCGCCTCGGGCACCCTCTCCCAAGGGGGGCCTTCCAGGACCCAAAGCGCCCCGCCCCGCCTCCGGTAGGCCTCCCGCAGGGCCCGGACGTTTTCCAGAAACCAGGCCCGGCGCCGAGGGGTGGTCTTGAGGTTGTTGGGGTCCAGGACCACGAGGCCCACCACGGGGCCTTCCTCCAGGGCCTTCAGGAGGGCCGGGTGGTCGTGCAGGCGGAGGTCCGCCCGGTGCCAGACGAGGCGCATCACTCCGCCATGCGGGCCAGGCGGTAGGCCTGGGGGATGAGCCAAAGCCTTTCCCAGGGCTTCAGGTGGGCCCGCCTGGCCAGGTTCTCGTAACCCATGAGCCTGAGTTTATCCAAAATTCCCTGGTACTGCAGGGCGGCGAGGGCGATGGCCGCTTTGCCCACCCGGAGCCGGGGGATGCCCTTTAGGCCCTCCCGGTAGAGGGCGCGGGCCTGGGCCTCGAGGTAGGCCATGAGGGCCCGGTAGCCTGGGGTGGCCCTACCGGCGTGGAGGTCCTCCACCCGCACCCCATACCGGGCGAGAAGGTCTTCGGGCAGGTAGACCCGGTTCCTTGCGAGGTCCTCCCCCACGTCCCGGAGGATGTTGGTGAGCTGCATAGCCTGCCCTAGGGCGATGGCCTCCTCTTCGGCCCTTTCCCCTCCCGCCACCGCCAGGATCATCCGCCCCACGGTGCCCCCCACCTGGTAGCAGTAGCGGAGGAGCTCCGCCTCCGTTTTCAGGCGCACGGGGCCCAGGTCGGTGAGAAAGCCCTCCTTCATATGGCGGAAAGCTTCAAAGGGTATGGGCCAGCGCTCCAGGGCCCAGGCGAGGCCCACCTCCCAGTCCCTCCGGGGCCTCCCCTCGTAGGCCCGCTCCACCCCATCCCACCAGGCGGAAAGGGCCTCCCACCCGCCCCCGGGGCCGTCCACCGCCTCGTCCCCCAGGCGGCAGGCGGCGTAGACGGCCCAGGCCCCCTTCCGCTCCACCGGGGGAAAGAGGAGGCTTCCCAAATAGAAGGTGGAGGAGTGGATGCGGACGAGGCTCGCTAGGCGTTTCCAATCGGGTTCCATACGAAACCTTACCTTAGTTTACAAGAAGGACAGGACGTTTGTCCCTGCCACACTTTAGGGAGTAAGGTTTGGGCGGAACTTGGGGAGAGGGCCAGTCTCCATGCTTGCTCACCCTTGTATTGTTTCTTTGCTACGATGAAAGCCAAGCTCTTGTTTGGCGAGAAGAAAATAGGGCTAAAAGGCGCTAATGGAAATAGCGGGTTCCCTGTCTCCGATCTGCCTCGTGGGTTTTGAAAAACTTATCCCGGTGGATGACCACCGGGAGCTCAACTGGTTGGGTATTTGGCAAAGAGCTAGAAGGGTTGAAGGCTAGTACATGCTTCGTTGGCGTCTGTGCCGCAGTAGCGAACAGGCACGTTCCGAAGTTCCAAAAATCCTCCACTTACCTTAAAGCGAACCATCTGGACTTGTTCCGGGCGATAGCTAAGCTTTGACAAGCCGCCTTCTACGAACATAACGCCTACGCGGGTTGTGGTGTGGGCCGGAACAGTAAGGTCTACCGTAGCGTTATAGTCATATAATGTTTGTCCCAGGACCACTCTTGTCCCCATGTACCTCGCTCCCACATCGCTAATTACGAAAGACTCTCTAGGGTCAACCCGTAGTGTGATATCCGTATCTGTTTCGTTGGCGAGAGCTAGGTGACAAACTAATCCGTCCGACCATCCCTGGTAAAATAAACAATACCCTTCCTTCGCAGCTAGCTGAAGCGATCCAGGGACCACCACTCCACGGAAGCGAGCGTCCCCCACCTGGATCATGGCGAACAGAGCGGAGGGAGTATTCACCCCCCGGAAGGTGAGCTTCAAAGTCGCCTTCCCTTTAGGGGCGAGCTTGAGCGAACTGGCAGAGGCCTGCCCCAGGTAGAGCCACCCGGAAGCGGTCAAAGCTTGGACAGAGTTGGCGTTAATGCTAAGAGTGATCGTCTTGTCCTGCGGGTTCTGCACCTCTACGGTGCAGGTCAGAACATCCCCACTCAAATTACATGCTTGCAGGGTGAGGTTTAGGCCCGCCACGACCGCTTTGTTTGAAGGGGGCTGTTGGGCTACACCCGTAGCTAAGAGTGCGGCAGAGAGCCAAACCAATAGCCTGGCGTTTAGCTTCATTGCCATACCTCCTAACTTAAGAGACTAAGCTTAACCCAGCTTTGTTGTCAAACCTAGACGACAACTTGACAAAGCCTAGACACCCTGCTACCCTAAGGGCATGACCCGAAGCGGGGCGTACACCATCGCCGAGGTGGAGGCCCTCACCGGTCTTTCGGCCCACGTCCTCCGCCAATGGGAGCGCCGCTACGGCTTTCCCCGGCCCGAGCGCACCCCCGGGGGGCACCGCCTCTACCGGGAGGAGGAGGTGGAGGCCCTAAAGCGCGTCCGCCGCCTCCTGGAGGAAGGGGCTACCCCGCAGGCAGCCATCCGCCGGGTCCTTGCGGAGCAGACCAGGCCGGAGTCCCTGGCCGAGGAGATGAAAGGGCTCCTCCTCGCCGCCGAGCTTGCGGGGGCGGAGGCCCTGTTCCGGCGGGCGGTGCGCCTTTTGGGGCCAGAAGGCGCGGCGCGGGAGGTGGTCCTGCCGGTCCTACGGGAGATCGGGGACGCCTGGCACCGGGGGGAGGTGTCCGTGGCCCAGGAACACCTGGCCTCCACCTTCCTCCGGGCCCGGCTCCAGGAGCTTCTGGACCTCACGGGCCACCCCAAGGGCGCCCCCATCCTGGTCACCACGCCCCCCGGGGAGCGGCACGAGATCGGGGCCATGCTGGCCGCCTATCACCTCCGCCGCCAGGGGCTTCCCGCCCTCTACCTGGGGCCCGACACCCCGCTACCCGACCTCAGGGCCCTGGCCCAGGGCCTGGGGGCCCGGGGGGTGGTGCTCTCCGCCCTTCTCGCCGAAAGCCTCAGGGCCCTACCGGATGGGGCCTTGGGGGGCCTGGCCCCCCGGGTGGTCCTGGGGGGCGTCGGGGCCACGGCGGAGGAGGCCAGGCGGCTTGGCGCGCTTTATGTGGAAGACCTGGGGAGACTCCCCCAGGTGTTTTGGGAGGAGGCAGCATGAAGCGGATTGGACGCAAGCAGGTCATCTACCTGGCGGGGGACCCCGCCCACACCCTTTACCGGTTGGAGTCGGGCTTGGTGCGCATCGTGGAGCTCCTACCCGATGGGCGCACCCTGACCCTCAGGCACGTGCTCCCCGGGGACTACTTCGGGGAGGAGGCCTTGGAGGGGAAGCGGCACCGGTACGCTGCCGAGGCCATGACGGAGGCGGTGGTGCAGGGGTTTGACCCTAGGGCTATGGACCACGAGGCCCTCCACCAGGTGGCCCGGAACCTGGCGCGGCAGATGCGGCGGGTCCTGGCCTACGAAACCCACCTGCAGACGGGGGAGCTACGGGCCAGGATTGCCCGCTACCTCCTCTTCCTCGCCGACACCCCCGCCTCCTTCCGGGACGAGGGGGGGCTTTACGTGACCGTCTCCCACGAGGAGATTGCCGACGCCACCGCCTCCACCCGGGAGTCGGTGTCCAAGCTCCTCTCTGACCTGCGCCGGGAGGGGCTCATCGCCACCGCTTACCGCAAGGTCTACCTGTTGGACCTGGAGGCCCTCGAGGCGGAGGCCCAAGGGGTCTTGGAAGCGGCCTAGAATGCGGGTTTTTATTGTCGGCGGCACGGGTTTCGTGGGGCGGCACGTGGTGCGCCGCCTCCTGGAGGGGGGGCACACCCCCATCGTCCTCGCCCGGTCTTCCCGCCATCTCCCCCAAGGGACGGTCTTCGTGGCGGGGGATATCGCCCGGGAGGTGCCGGACCTCCAGGGGGCGGAGGCCGCCATCTACCTGGCGGGCATCATCCGGGAACGGGGCCAGTCCTTTCGGGCGGTGCACGTGGAGGGGGTGAAAAACCTCCTCACCGCCATGCGCGAGGCCGGCGTGGAGCGGCTTCTCCACATGTCCGCCCTGGGGGCCAGGCGGGGCACGGGGAGCCGCTATTACGAGACCAAGGCGGAGGCGGAGGAGCTCGTCCGCCAAAGCGGCCTCAAGTGGACCATCTTCCGCCCAAGCCTCATCTTCGGCCCGGGGGACGAGTTCTTCGGGAAGATCCTCCGGGGCCTCGTGTGCGCCCCCCTGCCCTTCGTGCCCCTCATCGGGGATGGGCGTTTCCCCTTCCGGCCCGTGTACGTGGGGGACGTGGCGGAGGCTTTTGCCCGGGCCCTCGAGGGGGAGGTCTTGGGCACCCTTGACCTGGTGGGGCCCAAGGAGTACACCTTCCGGGAGCTTTTGGAGCTCGTCATGGCCACGGTAGGCCGTAAAAAGCCCTTTCTGCCCATCCCCTTGCCCCTCGTGGACCTCCTGGTGCCCCTCCTTTCCCCCTTGCCCTTCGCCCCCATCACCCGCGACCAGTACCTCATGCTCAAAGGGGGGAACACCGCACCCCTGGCCCAACCGCTAAGGGACCTCCTGCCCACCCTGACGCCCCTGGAGGAGGTCCTGCCCAGCTACTTGGCCTGTTCCCAAAACCCCGCCAGGGCCTAGCGCCGCAGGGATCCGTTACGCCCGGTGGTAGCGGTGGAGCGCCACGGCGAGGAAGGCCCCGAGGACCGGGCCAAGGGCCGGTACCCAGGCGTAAGGGCTCGCCGCCCCCTCCACACCAAGGAGCCAGGCGAGGAGCCTGGGGGAGAGGTCCCGGGCGGGGTTCAGGGCGAAGCCCCCAGGCCCCCCGAGCCCATAGCCCACCGCCGCCACGGTGAGGGCGAGCCAGAGGGGGAGGAGGCGCCCGTCCCGTCCGGCAAAGAGGATCACCGCCATGAGGGCAAAGGTGCCGAGGACCTCGGCCACCATGGGCCCTGACCAGCCGTAGAGGGCCTCGGGGGCGGTGCGGAGGAAGCCCGGCCCCGTGCTAAACACGTTGGGAAGGCCCCGGGCTAAAAGGCCATCCCGGTAGGCCAGGTAGGCTCCCAAAGCCCCCAGGAAGCCTCCCAGAAACTGGGCCAGGAGGTAGGTGGGCACGAGGCGCCAGGGGAAGAGACCCCCCAGGGCCAATCCCAGGGTCACGGCGGGGTTCAGGTGGGCCCCGGAGAGCTCCCGGCTCGCCAAAACGCCCACCAGCACCGCAAGCCCCGAGCCCAGGGCCACGGCGTCGTACCCGTAGGCCCCTGGGGACAGGCGGGGCTCGAGGACGGCGTTGGCGGCGCTCCCCACCGTGAGGAGCACCAGGAGGAAGGTGCCCAGCAACTCGCCCAAGAAAGCCCTCTGCCTCAGGATTTGGCCTTTCATTGGACACCCCCAATCCTCCTTGCCTAGCCCGCCGGGTGGGGAAGGGTCGTGGGGGAAAAGCACAGGAGGGGCTCTATCCTTATCCTAACCCGCTCTCCGGGGCTCCCCTCCCAGCGGACCCAGGCCTCTCCCCCGGGCAGGCGCACCCGGCAGAGGACGTCCCCTCGCAGATCCCGGCGTTCCAGCACCACACCCTCCCACTCCCCACCCGGGCGCACCCACTCGTGGCGGAAGGCGAGGACACCCCCTTCGGTGGCGAGGAGGTTGGCCCGTCCGAAGGCGAGGAAGGCCTCCAAGGAGTTGGGGTGGCGGTACACCTCCTGGGGGCTGCCCACCTGGAGGAGCCGGCCTCTGGCCAACACCCCTACACGGTCGGCCAGGAGCATGGCCTCGTCCGGATCGTGGGTGACGTGGATGGCGGTTATTCCCATCTCCTTGAGGAGGGTTCGGACCTCGAGGCGCAACCCCTCCCTAAGGACCGGGTCCAGGGCGCTGTAGGGCTCGTCCAGCAGGATGACCCGGGGCTTGCGGGCGAGGGCCCGGGCCAGGGCCACCCGTTGCCGTTGCCCTCCGGAGAGCTGGTGGGGCCGTTTATGGGCGTGCTCCAAGAGGCCTACCTGCTCCAGGAGGGTCCGGGCCTCCTTAGGGTCCGGCTTGGGCATCACCAGGAGGAGGTGCTCCAGGGCGGTGAGGTGGGGCCATAGCCCTTGGTCCTGGAACACGTAGGCCAGTTGGCGCCGCTCCGGGGGCAGGTGGGTCACATCCCTTCCCCCGATCCACACGCGGCCCCGGTCCAGCGGGATGAGGCCTGCCACCAGGTTCAGGAGGGTGGACTTGCCGCTCCCCGAGGCCCCTAGGAGTACGAACACCTCCCCCTCCTGCACCTCGAGGTCCACCCCTTCCACGCCCCCGCCCGTGGGGAAGCGCTTGCATACCCCCTCAAGCCTCACCATTTCGGCCTCCCCAAGAGGCCCAGGGCGGATAGGGCAAGGAGGATGAGCCCTAGGCTCGCTGCTTCCCGGTAAAGCCCCCCATTGAGGGCGGAGAGGACGGCCACCCCTACGGTCTCTGTCCCAGGGGCGTAGAGAAGGGAGGAGAGGGTAATCTCGGAGAAGGCCAAGGGAAAGATGAGGAAAGCCCCGGCGAAAGCGGAGGGGAGGAGAAGGGGGTACCCCACCCGAAGCCAGGCCTTTGCTGGGGAGAGCCCGTGTATCCGGCCGGCGAGGACCATCCCCTCCACCTTTACCCCTCCCTCCACGGCCCGGAGGGCCAGACTGGCGAAGTTCCAAAGGTAGGCCAGGAGGAGAAGGCCAGGGGTACCATAGAGGGGCGTAGGGGCTAGGACGAGGATGAGCCCGATACCGAGGAGGGTACCCGGCATCAGATAGGCGAGGTCCAACGCTCCCCGCAGGGGCCGAGTGGCCTTGGGAAACGGGCGAAGGAGGAGGGCGAGGCCTAGGAGTACCCCTGTGGCCACCAGGGCCAAAAGGACGGAGTTGAGGAGCCCCTGGCGGACAAGAGGGAGCTCCCAAGCGCGGGCGAAGGCGGGGTCCCAGCCCCCGGTGTAGGGGTTGAGGAGGGCTTCCCGGAGTAGGCCAAGGAGGCCAAGGCCGAGGGCCAAGAGACTGTAGGAGGCGAAGAGTAGGCGGAAGCTCCCCCGTTTCTGCGCGGGTAGGGCTTGGCGAGCCTCTAGGATAGGTGGGCGGGAAAGGAAGACCGCGGGAAGGGCTAAAAGCCCCAGCCAGAGCCCGAGGGCGGCGGCTTCGCCAATGGGGTCCTGGGCTAAAGGGCTTGTCAGGCGGGCGTAGGCCAGGGTGGGGAGGGTGTAGACCCGCTCGGGCAAGCCTAGGACTGCCGGCACGCCGAAGTTTCCGAGAAGGGCCAGGTAGAGCGCACCCCCCGTCACGAGGAGGGAGGGCAGGAGGGCGGGTAGGAAGGCGTAAAGGCGCCTCCAGCCCGTCACCCCGTGGACCCCGGCCGCTTGCAGCAGGGGTAGGGCTGCTTGGACCTGGGGCTTGAGGAGGAGGTAGGCCAAGGGCGTGTAGTGCAGGGTCCAGGCGAGCAGGATGCCCGGCACCCCATACGCCTTTAGTCCCAGCCCTTGGAGGGTAAAGAGGAGGCCCATCCCGGTGACGAACGGAGGGACCAGGTAGGAGAGGAGAAACACACCCTCCCAGAAGCGGCTCACGCCACCCATTAGGGCCAGGTAGGCCAGGGCGAGGCCCAAACCAAGCGCCAGGAGGGTTCCAGAGGCGGCGAGCCCCAAGCTAAGGATTAGCACGTCTAAGTCCTTTGGGGGAAGGAGATGGGGCAGGCCTCTAGGGAGAAGGGCGATTAAGGGCGAGGCAACGAGGAGGGTGAGGGCGAAGGGGATGGGCGGATAGAGGTGCCGGAGTAGGGTCATCTCCGCAGGCCAAAAAGGGCATTGAAGCGCTCTAGGACCTCCCGGCTAGCCTCCGACCCGCGCACGCTGGCCAGGCGTTGGGGGCTTCCTTTGGGCGGAGGAGAACCGGGAATAACGGGGTAGTAACCCCTTTCGGAGAAGATTTGCTGGCCCCGTTCGGAGAGAAGGAAGCGAAGAAATTTTTCTGCCAGGTCTGGTTTGCGGCTCCACGTGGGTATGCCGACGGGGGTAGGGGCGTAGACCGCTCCATCTTTGGGATATACGAGGGTCAGGGGGGCCCCTTCCGCCAGGAGCTGTCGGACCCCGTAATCGTTGGTGATGGCAAGCCCGTATTCGCCTCGGGCTAGCTTCTGTTGAAGTACCGGATTTGAGGCTTCTATGGCTAAGCCGTTCTCCTTAAGCTTTTGCCAAAAGGAGAATCCATAGCGCTCCGTTAGATACCCTAGCTCTACGAGGGCAGGTCCGGAGAAATTGGGATCGGCCATGACCACAAGGTTCTTGTAGCCCGGCCTTGCTAAGTCTGCCCAGGCGGTAGGGGGTGTGGGGACCCTTTTGGGGTTCACAGCGATGATGTTGTGGAGGAGCCGTACCTCATAATAGTAGCCTCCCTCGTAGACGTATTGGGGGGGTAAAGAGGGAAAGGTCGGGGTGACGCGCCGCAGAAGGCCCTTTTGCCGGAGTTCATGGAAAAGCTCGGTGCCAACGCTCCAGATGAGGTCCGGTTGGGGATTGCCCGCTTCCAGTTCGGCACGGATTTTGGCCGCCACTTCCCCTGCTCCCGAGCGAAATACCCGCACCTCCACTTGGGGATAGATTTGATTAAAACCTTTGACGATGGCCTGAACGTCGGGCAGTTGGGCTCCGGAGACATAGAGGGTTAGGGTTCCGGCATCCTGGCCCCAGGCTAGCGGTGAGGCGAGGAAGGCCAAAGACAAGCGAAAATAGCCTATTATCCTCACTTTTACCTCCTGAGGCCGAAGAGGGTGTTGAACCTCTCTAAGGTTTCCTGGTCGGCAAATTGAGCCCGAATGGTCGCGACCCTTTCCGGGGCACCCTTAGGCTTGGGGGCTTGGGGCATGACCGGGTAGTAGCCCCTTTCGGCGAAGATGGCCTGAGCTTCGGGCGACAGGAGGAAGCGTAGGAAGCGCTCGGCGAGTTGTGGGTTGCGGCTCCAGATGGGGATGGCCAGGGGCGTGGGCACCAGGATGGCCCCATCCCGGGGGTAGATGGCCACCAGGGGAGCTCCCTTGGCCGCCTCTTGCCGTACCCCAAAGTCTGTGGTGATGGCCAGAGCGTACTCTCCCCGGGCAAGCTTTTGCTGGAGAACGGGGTTGGACTGTTCAATGCCCAGACCCTGCTCCCGCAGGTTCTCCCAGAAGCGTTGCCCGAACCGTGAGGTGAGGGTCCCCACCGTGGCTAGGGCAGCCCCTGAGAAATTAGGGTCGGGCATGGCGATAAGGCCCCGGTATGCGGGTTTTAGGAGGTCCCGCCAACTTTGGGGGAGAGTGGTCAGGCGTTGGGTGTTAACAGCGATGACGTTGTAGAGGAGGCGTACCTCGTGGTAGAGCCCACCTCCAGGAGCGTACTGCACCGGGTACCCCGGGACCGAGGGAGGCACCCGGCGCAACAACCTCCGCTCGGCCAGCTCCTTGAGGAACGCCTCGTTGGCAAACCATAGGATGTCCGCTTGAGGGTTGCCCGTCTCTAACTCCGTTCGCACCTTGGCCACCACTTCGCCTGTTCCTGAGCGGAAGATGCGCACCTGGACCCCAGGGTTCCGGGCCCGGAAGGCTTCCACCAGGGCGTTGACGTCCGCCAGGACCTCCGAGGTGTAGAGGGTGAGGGTTTGCGCCCAAGCGCCTCCAAAGAGGAGGGCCGAGAGGGCAAGGAGTATGGTCCCCTTCATGGCCCCTATACCCTATGTTCTCCGTGTCAGGAATTGGTCAGGGGGGCCTGGGCCCCCCCAACCTTTGTCCTAAAGATCAGCGGCAGAAGGGCCTTAAGGCCTCCTCCACCCGCCTTTGGGCCTCCTTCGTGGCCTCCCGCACGTCCTTCCGGCCCAGGACCACCGCCTGTTCCGCCTCCGCGATGATGTCCTTGACCTGCTGGAGGTTGTAGACGGGAAGCTCAGCCCGGGCGTAGGCCAGTTGGTCGCGAGCTGTCTTGGCCTGGGGCCACTCCTGGAGGTACCTCTGCATGATGGGGAGGTTCCAACTGGAACGGCGGGCGGCCACATACCCCGAGTCCAAAGCCCACCGTGCTTGGAGTTCCGGGCTTGTCATGAATTTGATAAATCGGAGGGTGGCTTCCCGCTTCTTGGGATCGGAGCCCTTGAAGAGGTAGAAGTTGGCTCCGCCCGTGGGGGTCCCGTACCGCACCAGTTTGGGAAGGAAAGCGGTGCCGAAGGGGAAGCGGGCGTTGGTTCGGATAAAGCCCAAGGAGCCCGTGGAGTGGTAGATCATAGCCACCTTGCCGGCGGTGAAGTCTCCCGGGGTGGTCCCCCAGGCCACCACCCCCTCGGGGCTTACCCCGTGCTTCCGGGCGAGATCGGCTTTGAACTGCATCCCTTTACGCACCGGTTCCGTGTCCACCAGGACCTTGCACCCCTTTCCTGCGGGGTCGTAAAGCAGACCCCCTGCTTGGATGGTGAGGGCTTCAAGGAGCCACGTGGAACGGTCCTCGGTGGGAATGGCTACTCCGTAGCGTACGATGCGCCCTTGGGCGTCCCGCTTGGTGAGGCGCTTGGCGTACTCCACCAGCTCGTCCCAGGTGGCGGGGGGTTTTTCCGGGTCTAGCCCTGCTTCTCGGAAAGCCTCTTTGTTGTAGTAGAGGATGGGCGTGGAGCGCTGGAAGGGGAGGCTATAGACCTTTCCATCCAGGGTGGAGTTCATCATGAAGGCGGGAAAGAAGTCGTTTACCGCCTGCTTTAGCTCGGGGTCCCTGGCGATGTAGGCGTCCAAGGGCTCTATGGCATCCAACGAGAGGAGGGTGTAGAGTTGTTGCGAAAGCAAGATGGCCGTATCCGGTGGGTTTCCCGCCTTTATGGCCGCCACCACCTTGGCCTGGTTTTCCTCATAGTTGCCCCCGAAAACCGTGTTTACCCTGATGTCCGGGTTCTTGGCCTCAAACTCGCGGACGTAGCCTTCAATAAAGCGGGCCAGAGGGCCCGCCACCCCCACCGGGTAGTAGAAGGTGATGGTGGTGCTCTGCGCTAGGCCAATCCCCAACAGAACCCAAAGGCCGGCTATCTTTCCTGTCCTCATCCCTTCACCTCCCTAGCCTTTTAGCCCACTCCGGGCAAAGGCTTCCACGAAGCTTCGCTGGAAGAGCAGAAAGGCGGTGACCATGGGTAGGGCCACCAGTAAGGCTCCCGCAGCGATCAGGCCCCACTCCATCCCGCTCTCAGCGGAACGGGCGAAGCTGGCAAAGCCCAAAGAGAGCACGCGCTTTTCGGGGCTTTGGATGACCACAAGGGGCCACAGGAACTCGTTCCAGTGATAGACCAGGCTGACCAAGGCAAAGGCAGCGAGCTGGGGGCGAACTAGGGGCAGGAGAACCCGCCAGAGGACCTGCCAGGGCGTGGCCCCATCCACGTAAGCGGCCTCCACGAGTTCCTTGGGTATTTGCAGAAAGCCCTGGCGCAGCAGGAAGGCGCCCGTGGCCGAGGCGACATAGGGTAGGGCCAGGGCGGTTAGGGTATCGGCTAGGCCGAGCCTTTGAACGAGGATGAAGTTGGGCAGGATAAGCGCGGAGGCCGGGAGGAAAAGTTGGAGGAGGATCAGGTAGAAGAGGGTGTTATTCCCCCGTCCCTTTAGATGAGCAAGGGCAAAACCGGCGGTGGTCACGGTCAAGACTTGCACTAGAAGGAGGCCAAGGGTGAAGGCCAGGGTGTTGAGGTAAAGCCGAGGGAAGTCGGCGGAACTCCACGCAAGCTTGAGGTTTTCCAAGGTGAACCTGCCTAGCTCCCCGCGGTTGAGGTCTGCGGTAGGGGTGAAGGCGGCGAGGAGGGTATACCCTGCGATAAGGGCGTAGGGCAAGGCGAAGAGGAGGGCGGGTAGCTGGCGGGCACCCTCCCAAGAAATACGCCGCACGCGGCGGAGGAAGACCTTAGGATGCACAGGGCTAAGCGTCATAGTGTACACCTCGCTCCAAGCGGGGTAGAGCGGTGAGGGCGAGGAGGGTGAGAGCAGTGAGCAGGACAAGGCTCAGGGCCCCCGCTTGGGAAAAGTCAAAGTACTCAAATCCTAGGGTGTAAATGCGGTAAAGAAGATGGTCCGTGGCGCCCATAGGGCCCCCTTTCGTGAGCACGAAGATGTGGTCCACGTTCCTCAGGGCCCCCAGCACGGCCATTACCCCCACGAAAAAGGTGGTGGGGGAGAGCAGGGGCAGGGAAATCCGCAAGAAGGTGGCGACCCGCCCGGCCCCGTCAACCCGGGCGGCCTCGAGGAGCTCCCTGGGAATTGCCTGGAGCCCAGCCAGGTAGTAGAGCATGTACAGGCCCGCATCCTTCAGGATGCCCACCAGGGCCACGCTCAAGAAGGCGCTAAGGGGTTCCCCTAAGGGGTTTTGTAGCCCTAGTGCCTGGAGGAGGTTGCGAAGGGGACCCAAGGGGTTGAGCAGGTAGAGGAAGACAGCGGCAAAGGCCACCGTGGGCAGGATGACGGGGTGAAAGATAAGAAGCCGGGCAAGCAGCCTTAGCCGGCCGTCCCCCTCCACCGCCACGGCGGCCAACAGGCCCAAGGCTACGGACAAGGGTACCGTGAGGAGCGTGTAAAGGGCGGTAACCCTGAGGGCGTTGAGGTTCTCCGGGGCAAGCAGCTTAGGGAGTGCGGGAATGCCCTCCTTAGCCGCCACCGCAAAGGGGAGGTAAGTAAAGGCTGCCAGAAAGATGAGGGTGGGGAGGAGGAGCAAAGCCCAGGGTCCCTTCATGCCTGAGAAGACGTTACCTGCGTCCTGTCAGGACAGGGTCAGCTCGGGTTGGGCCTGGTGGGTACCTTGCGGCCTTCCGGCGGTAGCGGAGGGGAAAACCGGCGTTAGGGCCCGGCCATGACACGCTCCTGAAAAGGCACCTATAGTTTTGGTCCTGGAGGTGATATGCCGTGAAAAGGCGTGACCTTTTAAAAGGCGGCCTCATGGCGGGGGCCCTGGCCCTTATGCCCAGGGGAAGGGCCCAGGGGGCTCCCCAGAACGCTCCTTCCCTAGGGCGGCGGTACCGGAACCTCATCGTCTTCGTCTACGATGGCTTTTCCTGGGAGGACTACGCCGTGGCCCAGGCCTACGCCAGAAGGCGCCAGGGGCGGGTCCTCGCCCTGGAAAGGCTTCTTGCCCGCTACCCTAACGGCTTGGTGAACACCTATAGCCTCACCAGTTACGTCACCGAGTCCAGCGCCGCGGCCAACGCCATGTCCTGCGGGGTGAAGACCGTAAACGGGGGCCTGGCCATCCATGCGGATGGCACGCCCCTCAAGCCCTTCTTCGCCGCCGCCAAGGAGGCGGGGAAGGCGGTGGGCCTGGTCACCACCACCACCGTCACCCACGCCACACCCGCAGGGTTTGTGGTGTCCAACCCCGACCGCAACGCCGAGGAGCGGATTGCCGAGCAGTACTTGGCGTTTGGGGCCGAGGTTTACCTGGGCGGTGGGGACCGGTTCTTCAACCCGGAAAGGCGACAGGACAAAAAGGACCTCTACGCCGCCTTCGCCCAGGCGGGTTACGGGGTGGTGAAGACCCCGGAGGAGCTCGCCCGCACCAACGCCAGCAAGCTTCTTGGGGTCTTTTCCGATAGCCACGTCCCTTACGAGGTGGACCGGCGCTTCCAGGGGGTGCGGGTGCCGAGCCTAAAGGAGATGGTCCAGGCGGCCTTGCCCCGCTTGGCCTCCTATCGCAACGGCTTCGTCCTCCAGGTGGAGGCGGGCCGGATTGACCACGCCAACCATCTGAACGATGCCGCGGCTACCCTCTGGGATGTCCTTGCCGCCGATGAAACGCTAGAGCTTCTCACCGCCTTCGTGGACCGCAACCCCGACACCCTCCTCCTCTTGGTTTCCGACCACGCCACCGGGGTCGGGGCGCTTTACGGGGCGGGGCGGAGCTATTTGGAGAGCTCCACCGGGATTGACCTCCTCGAGGCACAAAAGGCGAGCTTTGAGCACATGCGTCGCCAGCTTGGCAACAACCCCGACGCCGCCCAGGTGAAGGAAGCCTACCGGTCCATGAAGGGCGTGGCCCTCACGGACGAGGAGGCGGAACGGGTGGTGCGGGCCATCCGCGAACGGGTCTACTGGCCGGAGGGCGTGCGCCAAGGGGTGCAGCCGGACAACACCATGGCTTGGGCCATGGTTCAGCGCAACGCAGCTAAGCCTGACCGGCCCAACATCGGCTATAGCTCTGGGCAGCACACGGCAAGCCCCGTGGTTCTCGCCCTCTACGGGCAGGGCCTCCGCTTCTTGAACCTGGGGCTTGTGGACAACACCCACGTTTTCCGCCTCATGGGGGAGGCCCTGGGCATCCGCTACCAGAACCCGGTGATGAGCGAGGAAGAGGCCTTGGAGGCGCTTAAGGCGCGGCCCCAAAGCGTGCGTCACCCTGAGGACGTTTGGGCCTAGGCGAGGGGCTCCTCCTTCCGCCCGCCCCCGCAGGGGGCGGGTCCTTCTCTGGGGCTTGACTTTTTGAGATTGCATTGTCAATATCAGTCACTTGAGGAGGTGCGCCGTGCGCGAGTGGACCAAGATCTTCCTCGGGTTTACCCTCCTTTTCCTCTCCCAGGCCCTGGGCCACGCCGCCGTACCTGAGAGGCCGGAGGCCTTTGAGGCGGAGGCCCGGCTCTTCGTCCTGGACAACCGGCCGGGGTATAGCCGTCTCCTCGCCTTGGACCTGCCCGGGGGCCAGGCGGTGGCGGAGCTCTCCCTGCCTCCCCGGGGCATGAGCCTGGTGGCCACGCCCTCGGGCCGCTACCTTCTGGTGTCCCGGGGTCGGGATACGGACCGGCAGTGGCTCACCGTGGTCTGGACGGGGAAGGAGGAGGGGCGTTGGAGCCGGCCCGTGATCGCCAAGAGCTTCCTTCTGGGACGGGGGTGGAACATCGGCCACGGCTCGGAGGCCTACACCTTGGGGGGCAAGCTCCTCGCCTTCGCCGAGCGGGACGCCCTGGCCTTCCGTTTTGATGAGGAGGCTTTGGACCCGAAGGCGGCCTTCCAGGCGGAGACCCTGAGGCTCCCCAACCCCGACCACTACCACGTGGTGGAGGCCCCGGAAGGTACGTACCTCACCCTCTTGGCCCGGGGGCAGGTGGTCCTCTTTGACCGGGAGCTTCGGGCGGAGCGGGGGCGCTTCGCCTGCCCTGTGGAGCACGGGGAGGCCTTCCACCCCGAGACGGGCCGGAGCTTTTTCGCCTGCGCGAAGGACGTGCTGGTCCTGGAGGGGGGTAGGGAGCTTGCCCGCCTGGCCTACCCCGTGGGCGAGCGGGTTGGGGCTTTCCTGAAGGGGGATGGGGTTTTCTTCGGCTACTCCGACAAGGTTACCCACCTGCAGCGCCTGGACCCTCGAGGCCCCCAGCTAACCCCCATCCCCCTCGGGGGCGCGCTGCTAAGGGCCAAGGCCGACGGGAAGCGGGTTTACGTCCTCCTCACCGACGGGAGGCTCCAGGTGCTGGAGGGGCGGGAAGGGAAGCTTCTTAGGGAGCTCCGCCTTGCCCGGCCTTTCCCGGAGATGGAGGAGGACACCGGGGGCGCCATCTACCCCGACCTGGCCCCCTGGCCCGAGCGGGGCCTCCTCTACGTGAGCCTGCCCCATCTGGGCCTCGTGGCCGAGGTGGACGGGGAGAGGGGCCGGGTGGTCCGGTACCTGCACACGGGGGGTAGCCCCACCCGCCTGGTTCTGGTGCGGCCATGAACCCCATGCCCGTCTTCATGTACCTCCTGGGGGTGGATGCGGCCCAGGGCCTCCTCGAGGCCCTGGGGTACCGGAAGGCTCCCCATCCCAAGGGGGTGGGCTCCAGCCTCTACCTGGGGGAGGAGGCGGTGCTCCACTCCACGGGGCTCTGGTACCGGGGCGTGCTCTACCTCAGGCCCAAGGAGCGGTTCTACCGGGCTTCCCTCCCGCCCTATCCCCCGGAAGTGGCCCCCCAAGCCGAGCCCCTTCCCTTTGGGGAGGGCCTCGCCCACTACCTGCCCTTCATCCAGGCCCACGAGGAGAGGGTGCGGGCCCTCCGGGGGGAGGGACGGGAGCGGCTTTTGCGCCACCTCCCTCCCGTTGCCCGCCGCCACCTGAAGGAGTGGAAGTCCCTTTGGAGGAGCGATGAGGAGGCTGCTCGCCCTTAGCCTCTTCGCCGCCTCCGCCCTGGCCCAGCTCCAGGTGGCGGCCACCACCACCGTCTTGGCGGACCTGGTGCGCCAGGTGGGAGGGAATAGGGTCCGGGTGGAGAGCGTAGTGCCCCCCGGGGCCGATCCCCACGCCTTTGACCTGCGGCCTTCCACCGCCTCCCAACTCTCCCGGGTCCGCCTCCTCTTCGCCAACGGCTTGGGCCTGGAGCCTTACCTGCCAAAGCTCAGGGCCCTTCTACCCCCGGGGGCCAGGGTGGTGGAGCTCGCCCCGGGGATGCCCGACCCCATCTGCGGCCTCCTGGGCCTCCGGGAAAAGGGGGTCCACCTCCACGGGGACTGCGACCCCCACCTGTGGCTGGACCCCACCTACGCCCTGCGCTACGCCGAGCGCATTGCGGCGGCGCTCGCCCGCCTGGACCCGAGGGGGGAAGGGGCGTACCGCAAGAACCTCGAGGCCTTCCGCCAAGCGGTGGAGCGGGAGGACCAGGCCCTTTCCGCCTGCCTCGAGGGGAGGCGGCTCAGGGTGGTGGTGAGCCACCTGTCCCTCTCCTACCTGGCGCGGCGCTACGGCCTGGAGATCGTGGGGGCTCTTAAGGACGCCCACGGCCAGGAGGGAAGCGTCCGGGAACGCCTGGCCCTCTTTAAGGAGGCGGAGGCCAAGGGGGTGGACCTGGTGGTGGCGGAGCCCCAACTGGATCCTGCTCCTTTGCGCCGGCTGGCGGAGGAGCTTGGGGCGAGGCTCGTGGTCCTCTACACCGACGCCTTGGACCGGAGGGTGCCCACGTACCGGGACCTCCTCCGTTGGAACCGGAATGCCTTGTGCCCGTAGCCCTTTACGGGGCCTTTGGCCTCGAGGGAAAGGAGGAACGATGCGAGGGAGAAAGGTTGCGTTTGCCGCGGTTTTGGCCTTAGGTCTTGCCCTGGCCCAAGGGGAACACGCTCACGGCGAAGGGCTTTTCCGCCGCCTGGCGGTGGCGGACGGGAAGGAGCCCCTGGTGCGGGTTATGAGCGAGGATGGGAAGGAGCTTGGCCGCTTCACCGTGCCTTCCCCCGCCCGCCTCTATCCCCTTCCGGGCGGGCAGTACGTCCTGGCGGTCCACCGGGATGCCGGGGCGGTGAGCTTTCTCTTCGGGGGTTTCCGCCTCGAGGACCACGGCGACCATCGGGATGTGAAGGAGGAGAACCCCTACGTGGCCGCCACCCTGCGCACGGGGCCTAAACCCACCCACATCTTCGCCAACGAGGATACCCTGGCGGTCTTCCACGATGGGGACGGCACCTTGGCCCTCTTTGACCTGAGGCGCTTGGGCCTGGACTTCACTCCCGGGCTCATCGCCACCGGTAGGGCGGACCACGGCGCGGTGGCCCTCCTGGGCGAGGCGGTCCTGGTGGGGGGGTTGGAGAGCGGTAGGGTGGAGGTTTACACCCGGGAAGGGAGGCGGGTTCTCCCCCTGCCCCAGACCTGCCCCCGGCTCCACGGGGAGGCCGTGCTAGGGGAGGTGGCCGCCTTCGGGTGTCTGGATGGGGTGCTCCTGGTGGAGCGGCGAGGCCAGGGGTTTATGGGGCGCAAGGTGGCGAACCCTCCCGGAAGCCCCGAAGGGGCCCGGGTGGGTACCCTGGTGGCCCATCCCAGGGCGGGGGTCTTCGTGGGGAACTTCGGCCAGGGCCTCGCCTTCTTGAAGCCCGGGGAGGGGCGGATGGAGGTCCTGCCCTTGCCCGCCCGCCCCTTGCGCTTTGGCTTCGGACCGGAAGGGGAGGCCCTCTACGTCCTCACCGCCGACGGGCAGTTCCACAAGGTGGACCCGGTGGCGCGCCGGGTGGTGGGGAGCCTCGAGGCCACCTCCCCCCTGGACACCGCCCCGGGGCTTGCCCTGGGCCACGGGGTGGCCTACCTGGCCGACCCCGTTCGGGGCGAGGTGGTGCGGGTGGACCTGGAGGAGTGGAAGGTGGCGGCCCGCCTAAAGGTGGGGGGCATGCCTCTGGGCTTGGCCCTCTTTGAGGTGGAGGGGGTGAAGCACTAGCGCCTGTTTCCCTTTCGGCCCCGGCCATGGGCCGGGGCCTTTTGTGCTCCTTGACAAACTACTGAGAAGACATTATCATTAAGTCGCTATGCGCCTGGCCTACGTTTTGGCGAGTCCTCGGGCGGCAAGCCACAAGCTCGGGCAGATGACCTTCAAAGCCTCGGTGTCCGTCCCGTGGAAAGGCCGAACTTCGTCTATCCTGTGGAGTTTCTCCCTAGAAACCAGCTCGCCATTCTGCGCTTACTCAACGCTTTGGAGGACGCTTTTGTGGGGGCATACCTAGGGGCTTTGCCCCTCATCGCCAACAAGGACATCCTGAAGGCGGGGGGGCGATCCTCGGCAACGAGGCCGCTCACCGCGCCACGGTGCGGGCTTCCCGCATCCTTTTAGGGGACCAGGAGCTCCCCGGTCCCCGCTCTCCGGCGGACCGGGCTTTTGAGGTGGCCATTACCCCCGAGGAAGCGCAGAAGGCGGTTTCGGGTTTTGTCCGTAGGTAAGGTCGGATTCTCCAGTCCGCGGGGGCTTTTCCCGCGGGCTGGGCCCTTTTGGAATAGGAGCCTGTTGCGAACGGTTATCGTTCCTAATACTCACAAAATCCGACCGGAATACTTGACATTCTTGGGGGTTTCCCCTAGCCTCCCCTTAGGGAGGTGATGGTGTGTTTGTGGTCATGAACCGCATACCGGTAAAACCCGAGTATGCCGAGCGGTTTGAAGAGGTTTTCCGCACCCGGGCCCGCCTCGTGGACCGGATGCCGGGGTTTGTCCGCAACCTGGTTCTGCGGCCCAAGAGCCCAGGGGACCCCTATATCGTCCTCACCTTTTGGGAGAGCGAGGAGGCCTTTCGGGCTTGGACGGAAAGCCCCGAGTTCAGGGAGGGCCACGCGCGAAGCGGTACCTTGCCCAAGGAAGCTTTTGCGGGTCCGAATAAGCTAGAACTTTTCCAGATAATCTTGGACTCGGAGGTGGAAGGTGGTTGAGAGCCTTCCCGTCTGGGCCCTCCTAAAACGGGCAAGGGAACGAATATACACCTTGCCCGAGACTTTCCCCGGCTTTTCCGCAAGCGTTGCTTTCTACTTCAAGGGCCTCTGGTACTTCGGGCGGGTGAAGGTGGAGGGCTTCCGCCCGGAAGTGGAACTGCCCGAGGGTATGGGCCCCCTTGCGGAGCGGGAACTGGCCTCCTTGTTGGGCCACCGTCGGCCTGTGCCCTTTGAGGAGGGGGAAGGGCGCTACGCCATGCGCTTGGTGGAAGAGGGCCCCTTGGGTACCGCCATCGCCTTGAATGACCCTTTCCGTTCTCGCATCTGGGTGCGCCATGGCCGCATAGAGGTCATTGAGCGCAGCCTGGCGGAGGGTTCCTTCCGCATTCACCTCGAGGCCTGGCAGGAGGTGGGGGAGAAGCTGTTGCCCAAACGCTTCTTTTTGGTCCACCGGGACCCCAAGGGGCGGCTGATCAAGGTGGAACGCTTCCGGGATACCTATGCCTCTTTCCAAGGGTTGTGGCTTCCCGTGGAGCGGGAGGTGGTGGTGGAGGCGACGGATATGGAAACGATAGTCCTGCGCCTAGAGGACGTGGAGGTGTACGCATGAGGGGGCGAAGCGGCGTGGCTTTCATGGCAGTGCTTTCCTTGCTAGCCTGGGCGCAACCCTACCGGGTGGTGGACGCTAGTGGGAAAGCGGTGGAGGTGCGCTCCATTGAGCGCATCGTAAGCCTGGATGGCATTACCACGGAGATCCTCTTTGCCTTGGGTGTAGGGGACAAGGTGGTGGGGCGGGATGACTCCAGTTACTATCCGCCCCAGGTCCTTCGGCTTCCGAGCGTAGGGTACCAGTTCCGTCTCTCTGCCGAGGGCATTCTCTCCTTGAAGCCTACCCTCGTCATTGGCCGGGAGGATGTGCGCCCGCCCCAGGTGGTGGACCAACTCCGGCAAGCTGGGGTGGCGGTTGTCCTGGTGCCTGCCGAACCCAGCGTGGAGGGGGCCAAGCGCAAGATCCGGGTGGTGGCGGAGGCTGTGGGCCAAGCCGCAAGGGGCGATGCTTTGGTGCGGGCTTTGGAGCGGGACCTTTTGGCTTTGCGCGCTTTCCAAGCGCAACACGCTTCCCGAAAGCTACGGGCGCTCTTCCTTTACCTACGGGGACCGGGTACCACCTTCGTGTGCGGCGAGGGCAGTACCCCTGTGGGCGTCATGGAGCTAGCGGGGCTTGAGAACGCCGCCAAGGGCATACGGGAGTGCCAACCCATGACCGCGGAGAGCGTGGTAGCGGCCCGGCCGGATGTCCTTGTGGTCTTCAAAAGGGGCCTGGAGAGCGTGGGGGGCCTCGAGGGCCTTCTCAAACTCCCCGGCGTGGCGCAAACCCCCGCAGGGCAAAACCGCCGCGTGGTGGCCATGGACGACCTTTACTTGGGGAGCTTCGGGCCCCGGGCAGGCCGGGCTGCCCTAGACCTGTTCCGGGCGGCTTACCTGATGGACGGCTTCGTGGAGGTGGGACCGTGAGGTCGTACCTTATCTGGCGGGCCTTCCTGAAGGCAGCCTTGTTCCTCGCGCTGCTCGGCAAACCCCTACCCCCTCGGTTGGACGCTTTCTGGGAGGAGCTGCCGTGACCCGTGGCCTGCCGCTTGGCCGCTTCCGTCGCTACCGGCTGGTACTGCTAGGGTTGGTGCTCCTCCTTGCCCTGGCCCTCTTGCTGGGGGCGGCCCTTGGGGCCTATCCCATTCCGCCCTTCTCCATTCCCGGCATCTTGCTCAAGGGCGAAGGGGTGGAGTACCAAGTCCTTACCGCCCTTCGCTTGCCCCGGGTCTTGGGGTCGGCTCTGGTGGGTGCCCTTCTTGCCCTGTCGGGGGCGGTGCTGCAAGGGCTTTTCCGTAACCCTCTAGTGGATCCGGGCCTCATCGGCGTGTCCTCCGGGGCCGCCTTGGGCGCTGCCATCTTCATCGTCGTGTTGCCCGGGGCGGGCGCCTTGGAGGTATACGCCCTACCCCTCTTTGCCTTCCTTGGGGGGCTTCTCGCCACCCACTTACTTTGGCGCTTAGCCCAAACGCCCTGGGGCGTCCAGGTATCGGTGCTTCTCCTTTCTGGGATTGCGCTAAACGCCCTGGTGGGGGCGGGCATCGGCCTTCTCACCTTTGTGGCCAGCGAGCAGGAGCTTCGTAGCCTCACCTTTTGGACCCTGGGGGGCTTTTCTGCCATTACCTGGCACCTCCTTCTGGCGGGGCTTCCCTTTGGCCTTCTCGCCTTCCTTCTCCTCCTGCACTTGGCCCGTCCTCTGAATGCTTTGGTTCTGGGGGAGCGGGAGGCGTTTCACCTTGGGGTGGACCTCGAGGCCCTCAAACGGCGGGCAGTGGCCGGGGCAGCTTTGGGGGTGGGGGTGGCCGTGGCCTTGGCCGGGGGCGTGGGGTTCTTGGGGCTCGTGGCGCCTCATCTTTTCCGCCTCCTGGCGGGGCCCGACCACCGCTACCTGCTCCCGGGGGCGGCCCTGTTGGGAGCGGTCTTGGCGGTAACCGCCGATCTCCTGGCCCGGACCTTGGCTGCCCCGGCGGAGATCCCCGTGGGCGTGGTCACGGCCTGTCTAGGAGGTCCCTTTTTCCTCTATCTGGTCCTGCGGTACAAGCGGGAGGTGTTCCGTGCTTGAGGCGAGAAACCTGGGTTACCGAGTGGGCGAAAGGTGGCTTATCAAGGGCGTGGACCTTGCCGTGCGCCCAGGAGAATTCCTGGCCGTCTTGGGGCCTAATGGGAGCGGCAAGAGCACCCTCCTCCGCCTCCTTGCCGGTGAGCTTCGGCCCACCCAAGGAGAGGTGTGGCTTAGGGAGCGTCCCTTGGCCGCCCATACTCCGCAGGCCCTGGCCCGGGTGCGGTCCGTGCTTTCGCAGCACCGGGAAATAAACTTCCCCTACACCGCTTATGAGGTGGCTTTCCTGGGGCGGCTTCCCCACCTTGAGGGAAGGCGGGAGCGGGAGGAAGACCATGCCAAGGTCAGGAGTGCGTTGGTGCGGGCCCAAGCGGGAGACCTGGCCGAAAGGCTTTACCCAAGCCTCTCCGGGGGTGAGGCCATGCGCGTGGAAGCGGCGCGGCTTTTGGCCCAGGAAGGGGATCTCTTCCTCTTGGACGAGCCCACCAACCACCTAGACCCGCGGTATGCCTTAGAACTCCTCTGCCTCTTTCGCGCCTTGGCCTACGAAGGGAAGGGGGTGGTGGCGGTCCTCCACGACCTAAACTTGGCGGGGCTTTTCGCCGACCGCATCCTCCTTTTGAAGGGGGGAAGGTCTGTGGCGTATGGAGCTCCTCAGGCCGTCTTGCACCCCGAGCTTTTGGAAGAGGTCTACGAGGTTCCCTTCCGCGCCTTAGGGCACCCGGGGGCTTTTTCCTTTCTCCTGCCCGTGCCCAAGGAGGTGGTCCGTGGAGCCTGAGCACGCCCAGGTGGTGGCCCGGATTTCCGAAAGCCGCTATCTTGCCCGATGCTCGTGCAACGGCGGCACCTACCACCTGCATTGGGATGCGGGTACCTTTCGCCTTACCCCGGAAGGCCTCCTTTTCCTGGCGCAGGTTCTAGAAGACCTCCTGTCCCGGGGCGGCGATGGGGTGGTGTGGTTGGGTGCAGTGGGTCTACGGTTCCGGGAGGGAGAAGGGCAGGAACTCCTCCGCCTTCTGCGGCGGGGGCTTGTGTGGCAAAAGGCAAGTCCTGTTGGGTATTTTCGCCATCTGAACTAGAATATGCGGAAGATAGCACGTTTGGCTTCGGTTTACCTGGCTTCCCTAGCTTTGGCGCAGGGCGGTTGCCCAGGTGGGGGGGTACCCCATGACCTGGGCGAGGTGTGCTTGGCCAAGACCCCGGAGCGGGTGGCGGTCTTGGATTGGCGCCCCCTCGAGGACCTCCTCCTCCTGGGGGTCCGGCCCGTGGCGGGAGCGGACCTGGCGGACTTTCCCAGGTGGGTGCGGATGGATCTTCCCCAGGGGATCCAGGATCTCGGGGGACGCATGAACCCGAGCCTTGAGCGCCTAGCGGCGCTTAAGCCAGACCTCATTCTGGGCTACACGGGTTTCCAGGCCAAGCTTTACCCCGAGCTTGCCCGCATTGCGCCCACGGCCCTTTACGACTACTTACCCTCAAGCGGGCAACTCGCCGCCATGCGCCGGCACTTCCTCCTGCACGCTCGCCTGGTGGGGAAGGAGCGCGAAGGGGAAAGGCGGTTGGCGGATTTGGACCGCTTCCTAAGCCAAACCGCCGACGCCCTGCGACAGGCGGGACTAGCGGGGAGGCCCTTCCTCTTGGTGCAGGCGTGGGCCCGGGAGAAGGTCTACAACGTCTTCACCCGCGACACCCTGGCTTCCGAGCTCCTAGAGGCCGTGGGCCTGGCCAACGCTTGGAGGGGAAAAGCGGAGGCCTATGGTCTTTCTCGGGTAGGTGCGGAAGGCCTCGTGCGCTTGGTACAGGACAACCCTGGGGTGCTCGTTTTCCTCATCGCCCAACCGGAAAACAACCCTCTGGCGGACCCAGCGGTGGGTCCCTTGCTCCGATTGGCAAAGGCTCGTGTGGTGGCCTTAGACCCCAGCACCTGGACGTATGGCGGGCCCCATTCTGCCCGCGTTTTGGTGGAAGGAGTACGGCGTTCTCTCTTGGGGAGGTAAACCGTGTGGCGTTCTCTCTGGATAGCCCTAGGTTTTTTGGGTCTTGCGTGGGCGCAAGGGTTTAGGGAGGGGTTAGCGGCCACGGTGTCGCCCTTGGTGGAGGGCCTTGCGGCGCAGAGTGGGCTTTTGGCGCAGGCAGCGCGGGCGTTTGCGGGAAACCCCACCCCAGACGGGCTCCATCGTCTACAGCTCCTTTGGCACGCCGCCCGGGATTACTGGGAAGAGTTGGAGGCTTTCGCCTTCGGTCCGGTAGGGGACTATGACCCGTACCTGGATACCTGGCCCATAAGCCCTGAAGAGCTCGCGCGCTCCCTAGGGACTTCCGTGGAAAACCTTCCCCCTGAGGTGCGGGGTTTTCATGCCCTGGAATACCTGCTCTTCCAAGCGCTCCCCAAGGAAGCCGAGGGTTTGCGCCACCTAGCCCTTTTGGCGGAGGACCTTGCCCGCCAGGCCGATGCGCTCCGGGAACGGTACGAGGCCTACCTGCAGGAGGCCTCGGAGGAAGAGCTCGCCTCGGAACTCTACGCTGCCAGCTTGGAGCTGGCCGAGGAGCTCTTCAGCGAAAAGCTTAGAAACCCGGAAAGCCCCTATGCGCGGCGCTCGGCTGAGGATTACCGGGCCAACGGCCGAGGGTTGGCCAAGGCCTTGGCCCTCCTAACCCTTCAAGGCAACTCCTGGGCATTGACCCTGGACCTTCAGGCAGCCCTTGCCAACCTACCAAGCCCCTTGGAGGAGGCTTGGGATGATCCCCGGGTGGAAACGGCCCGAACGAAGGCCATGGCCCTGTACCGCGCCCTCTCCCAAACCCCGGTGGGAGGCGCCAAGGAGCGGGCGCGCCTTTGGCTACGCACCTTCCGCGAAGAGTACCTGGGGGAAGGGGAAGTGGACGAGGGACTTGCCGCTTTAGAGGGCCTGGAGCAAGCGGTACAGGCACTTCCCGAGGCGCAAGAGGCGGTGCGCCTTTTGCAGGCTATCCGGGCTAAGGTGGAGGCCCACGCCCCCGCTGAGGAGGTGGAGCCTATTCTCAGCGCATTGGAGGAGCTTTTGCGCTAATGCGGAAGGGGCTCTTTTTCCTCTTTGTCCTACTCCTCGGAGCCCTTCCTGCCCGGTACCTGGTGAACGACGCCTCGTCCCGGGCCTTCGGCCACCCCTTACCCGGGTTGACGCCCGAAGAATTGGAGGCGTTCCGCTTGGGGGACCAAGCCTTCAACCGGGTTTTCGTGAGGGAGGACGGCCTGGGCCCTCTTTTTGTTCACCAGTCCTGTGCCGGGTGCCATGTGCGGGATGGCCGGGGTCGGCTGGCCTTCGCCGAGCGGAGCGAGGCGCTCGTGCGCACCCGGGCTCCAAACGGCCTGGACCCCCATCCCCGTTTCGGGTGGCAACTCCAGGACCACGCGCTTTTGGGGTTGGAGCCTGAGGGGAGGGTGGCCCTCCGCTTTGAGGAGGTGGAGGGAAGGTATGTGGACGGTACCCCTTACCGCCTGCGCCGGCCCCATGTGGAGGTCTTGGACGCCAACGGGTTCCCCGTGCCTGGGCGGTATAGCCTCCGCTTGGCTCCGCCCGTCTTTGGGCTTGGGCTTTTAGAGGCGGTCCCCCAAGCGGTACTGGCCGCCTTAGAGGACCCTGGGGACCGGGATGGGGACGGGGTGTCGGGACGGCTTGCCTACCTGGAGGGGGGACGCGTGGGACGGTTCGGGTGGAAGGCCAGCGTGGCCAGCCTGGAGGAGCAAAGCGCCATAGCCTACCGCGAGGACATGGGCCTTTCCACGCCCTTGTTCCCCGAAGAAGACGGAAAGGTGGAGGTTTCCCAGGAAGAGTTGGAACGGGTGGCCTTTTACCTGCGCCACCTGGCGGTGCCGGCACCGCGGCACCGCCCCGAGGACCTTAAGGGGAAGCGCCTCTTTCGGGAAATCGGGTGTGCCGCCTGCCACCGGGAGAACTTGGCCGGACTTCCCGCCTACACGGACCTTCTCCTGCACGATATGGGCCCCGGTCTGGACGACGGGGTTGCGGAAGGGGCGGCCCAGTCCCGGGAGTGGCGTACCCCGCCCCTTTGGGGCATCGGGCTTACCCGGCAGGTGCTTGGGGAGGAGGCGTATCTCCACGACGGCCGGGCCCGGAGCTTGGAGGAAGCCGTTTTATGGCATGGAGGGGAGGCGGAAGCGGCCAAGAAGCGTTTTCTCGCCCTGCCCCGAGAGGACCGGGAGGCTCTGTTGCAGTTTCTCAAAGAGCTTTAGCCGAGGGCCTTGACCAGGGGCCCAACCCATGGTAGTCTCCCCGCAGGGGTACCCAATACCTAGGGTGCCCTGGCCGCGATGCCAGGCCGACAGGCCTGGACGCCTTTGGGCGGTGGGGGAAGTCCGGTGAAAGTCCGGCGCTGTCCCGCAACGGTAACCGGCCCCACCTGGCCGGAAGCCCGAGTACCCGCTTCGCGGCCCTGCCCCGTAGCCCTCGAGGCAAGGGTGAAGGTGGTGATGCGCATGGGACCTTGACCTGACCCTTTCCCCCAAAACGCGTAAGGACCAGTGTACGGCTGGCCCAAAGAGGAAGCGGCTTTCGCCTACTTTTTGCCCGGTTTGGAGGAGGTGCTCGTGCGGGAAACCCGCATGGTGTATCCCGTGTTCCCGGGAGAGACCAACCACTACGGAACCCTTTTCGGTGGCACGGTCATGGCCTGGATGGATCAAGCGGCTTTTGTGGCCGCTACCCGGCATGCCCGGTGCAAGGTGGTCACCGTGCATGCGGACGCCGTGGACTTTAAGCATCCTGTGCCCTTGGGCTCCATTGTGGAGCTGGTGGCCCGGGTGGTGGAGGTGGGGCGTACGTCCATGCGCGTGGCGGTGGAGCTTTGGGTGGAGCCTTTGCAAGGGGAGCGGTACCTTGCCGCTCAAGGGGGTTTTGTGTTGGTGGCGCTGGATGCGTCGGGCCGACCCACGCCGGTGCCTCCTTTGGAGGGATGATGCTCACTGAGCCGAGGTTCCATTACCGCCCTTACGAGTATCCCGAACTTCTGCGTTTCCGGGATGCCATCCGGCATAGCTACTGGGTGCACACGGAGTTCAGTTACACCGCCGACGTTCAAGACTACGCCCTAGTAGATGAGAAGGAACGCGCCTTGGTGCGGCGGTCCCTTTTGGCCATCGCCCAGGTGGAACTTGCCGTCAAGCTCTTCTGGGCCCGGATCTACGACCGCTTTCCCAAGCCGGAGGTGGCGGAGGTGGGGATGACCTTCGCCGAAAGCGAGGTGCGCCACGCCAACGCTTACGCCCACCTCCTGGACCTCCTGGGGCTCAACGAACACTTTCAGAAAGCCCTGGAGGAGGAGACCGCCCTGAAGGAGCGCCAACGGCTTCTTCAGGACGTCCTGCGCCGGGCCCGGGAAGAAAACCTAAAGACGTATGCCCATAGCCTTCTCCTCTTTGCCGCTTTTACGGAGCACATCTCTCTTTTCTCCCAGTTCTATGTCCTCATGGCTCTAAACCGCCGTGCGGGGCGTTTCAAGGGCATTTCTAACGCCATAGAGGCCACCAGCAAGGAGGAGAATATCCACGGCCTCTTTGGCGTGGAGCTCCTGCGCCTCCTCCGCAAGGAGCTCCCCGAGCACTTCGGGGACGGCTTTGCTGAGGAGGCCTTGGCCTGGGCCGAGCGCTTTTTCCGCGGGGAGGAGGCTTTGGTGGACTGGATCTTTGCCCAGGGAGACGTGGAAGTAGTTTCCCAGGAGGAGGTCTTGGAGTTTCTTAAGCACCGCTACAACGAGGTGCTTTCCCTCCATGGCCTTCCTGCCCCCTTTACGCCCAGGACCGAGCTCCTTCGGGATACGGAATGGTTCGCCCTCGAGCTCCTTGCCGACAAGGAAGTGGACTTCTTCAACAAGCGCAGCGTGGCTTACGCGCGGCGCGTGCAGAGCTACGATCCGGATAGCCTTTTCTAAGGAGGCGCCATGGTAACGGTAAAGCGGGAGTACAAGCCCTGGTACTGGGTCAACGAGTGGACGCGGCTTTACATGAGCCGCGGTTACCTCCTTCCCGGGGTGAGCGTGGAGGAGCGGGTGCGTCAGATCGCCCTCCGGGCCGAGGCGCTTACGGGGATCCCGGGTTTTGCGGAGAAGTTTGCGCGCTACGTGGCCTACGGCTGGTATTCGCTGGCCACTCCCGTCTGGGCCAACTATGGCCTCAAGCGGGGGCTTCCCATCTCCTGCTACGGCACCTACGTGGAGGACGATACCGCCTCCATCCTTCGGGCGGTGGCGGAGATCGGCATGATGAGCAAACAGGGGGGCGGAACCTCGGTCTACCTTGGGGAGCTTCGGCCTCGAGGGGCCCCCATCCGCGATAACGGGGAGAGCAACGGCTCCTATGCCTTCGCCAGCCTTTTTGACCGGGTGATTGAGGTCTTCAACCAAGGTTCTACCCGTCGCGGCCAGTGCGCTGCCTACCTGCCCATAGAGCACCCTGACTTCTGGGAGTGGACCCGTATCCAACGGGAAAACTCCGAGATCCAGTCCCTTTTCTGGGGCGTTTCTGTGGGGGATGCTTGGTTGGAGTCCATGATTGCCGGGGATCGGGAAAAGCGGGAGCGCTGGGCCGCCGTCCTCAAAAGCCGTGCGGAGGTGGGTATCCCGTACATCTTTTTCCGGGACAACGCCAACCGGCAGGCTCCCGAGGTTTTCCGCAAGCTGGGTAAGACGATTTACGCCAGCAACCTCTGCACGGAGATCATGCTCCCCTCCAGTCCGGAGGAGAGCTTCGTGTGTTGCCTCTCCTCTCTAAACTTACTCCACTTTGATGAGTGGAAGGACACGGATGCTGTGGAGACCTTGGTCATCTTCTTGGACTCCGTTTTGGACGACTTCATAGAGAAGGCGGAGGGCATCCCCTACATGGAGCGGGCCGTGCGGTTTGCCAAGCGGTACCGCGCTATTGGGATAGGGGTCCTGGGGTGGCACAGCTACCTACAGTCCAAGGGCATTCCCCTGGAGAGCGCCGATGCCCTTTTCCTCAATAACCTTATTTTTAAAACCATTCGGGAGCGGGCAGAAGAGGCTTCCCGGTGGCTGCGTGCCCGCCATCCGGAAGATGAGTTGGCCGAGGTCATGGAACGGCGCAACGCCACCCTTCTCGCCATCGCTCCCACCAAGTCCAGTTCCTTCATCCTCGGCCAGGTATCCCCTTCCATTGAGCCCTATACCAGCAACTACTACCTCAAGGACCTGCAAAAGGCACGGGTTCCCTTCAAAAACCCCTTTCTGGAGGAGCTCCTCCGGGAGAAGGGCAAGGACGAGGAAAGGGTGTGGCGGAGCATCCTGGAGCACAACGGTTCGGTGCAGCACCTGGACTTCCTGAGCGAGGAGGAAAAGGCTGTCTTCAAAACCTTCGCCGAGGTTTCGCAGAAGACCCTGGTGAACCTGGCTGCGGCCCGGCAACGGCACATTGACCAGGGGCAGTCCCTGAACCTGGTGATCCACCCCGAAGCTCCGCCCAAGGATGTAAACGAGCTTGTCCTCCACGCCTGGCGCTCTGGCCTCAAGAGCCTTTACTACCAGTTCAGCGCCAGCGCTGCCCAGGCCTATAGCCGTGACCTTCTCCTCTCCTGCCGGGCTTGCGAGGGCTAGCGGAGCCGCAGGTGGTCCTTGAGGGGGGTAGGGGGTAGGCCGTGTTTGGCCCGGAGGCGCGCCAGGTAGAAGGCCCTTTCCTCTATACGTTTCCCGTAGCTTTGGTTCTGCCCGTGGACCCGAACGCCGATATTGGGGCCCCGCAGGTAGTGGAAGGGGAGGCCCGCCTGGTGGGCGCGGAGCCAAAGGTCCCAATCCCAGTAGTCCCCCATGCTGGGGTCAAGGCTGCCCAAGGCGAGGAGTGTGGCCCGGGGTAGGGCTGTGCCGGAGGCCAGGATGCGGTTGTCCTGGAGAAGCCACTCCCCCGCCTCCCCCGGGGCAAAGGGGAGGACCTCGAGGCCTACGAGGAGGACCCCTTCCCCGTAGGCTACCCCCTCCCCTCTTCCGAGGGCCCGCCAGACCCGGTGCAGGTAGGTGGGGGTGAGGAGGAGGTCATCGTCGTCCAGGAAGAGGACGATTTCCCCTTGGACTTCCTCCAGTCCCGTGAGGCGGGCCTCCACCTGCCCCCGGCCCCGGTTCCAAAGAGCCCGGATCCTGGGATCTTGGAGGGAGGAGGCCGCCTCGAGGCCCTCCCCCTCCCCGTCCTCCACCACCAGGGCCTCAAAGGCCGTGAAGGTCTGCCGAAGGAGGGAGCCCAGGGCCTCTAGCAAAAGGCCAGGGCGGCCCTTGGTGGGGATGAGGACGCTAATCATGGGCTAGGCTTGGCTGCAGGCGTTTTTCGTCCGTGAGGTCCAGCCGCAAGGGGGTGGCGGCGATAAAACCCTGCTCCACCGCCCAGCGGTCCGTCCCCTCCTCCGCCTCTTGGAGGGGCTTGGCGGCGAACCAGTAGAGGGGCCTGCCCATGGGGTCCTCCCCCGGCACCACCACCCCCTCGTAGGCCCGCACCGACTGCCGCGTCCAGAGGAAGCCCTTGGGCTCGAGGGGAAGGTTCACGTTCACCAAGAAAGGAGCGTTGAGCCGGAGGAGGGTTTCCAAGGTACGCACGATCCATGGCTTCAGGCGCTCAAAGTCTGGGGTTCTGCCGTTTAGGGGCACGCTAAAGGCGGCGGCGGAGAGGCCAAAGAGCCGCCCCTGTTTGGCGGCGGCCACCGTGCCGGAGTGCCAGATCTCGTGCCCCAGATTGGTCCCCAGGTTTACCCCCGATAGCACGAGGTCTATGGGGCCAAAGAGGTGTAGCCCCAAGGCCACGCAGTCGGCGGGGGTTCCCCGGACCCGGTAGGCGGGGAAATCGGGCCCCGGCAAGGGGGCGGGATGGGGATAGGCCCTCACGGGATGGGCGATGGTGATGGCGTGCCCCGTGGCGCTTTGCTCCGTTTCCGGGGCCACCACGAAGACTTCCCCCAGGCGGGTTGCCGCCTCGGCCAAGGCCCACAGTCCCGGGCTAAAGATGCCGTCGTCGTTGGTCACCAGAATCCTCATGCCCTAAGGGTAGGGGCCGGGTGTCAGGAGGCCATCAGAAAAGGCCCCGGGCTTAGCCCGGGGCGGCTTTTTGCGGCTTGTTAGCGGCTTGCCACGCTCCGGTTATAGCGTTCCAGCGCGGCATCCGCCCGGGCCTTGGCCTCCTTCAAGGCATCCCGGGCGGGTTTGCCCCGGAGGACTTCCTCCCAAGCGGCCTGCACGTACTGGCGGATCTCGGGGAAAGCGCCCATCAAGCACCCTGCGCTGGCGCTATTGACCTTACTGGTACCCAGTTGTTGGATCGCCGTGGTGTAGTTGGGCTGGCGCACGTGGGCTTGGCGCACCTCGGGAAGTTCGGTCACCCCCTTCACCACGGGGAAGTAGCCGGTGTCCAGGTGCCACTGGGCTTGGGTTTTGGGCTCCAAGAGGAAGCGCACGAAGCGCCAGGCGGCCTGGGTTTCCCCTTCGGAGAAGCCCCTTAGGACGTAAAGGGCTGCGCCGCCAATGGCCACCCCGTTCCGTTCCCGCAGGTAAGGGTAGTAGGCGGTGCGCAGGGGGAAGCGCCCCCCCACCTGGCGAAGAACCCCCGTGAGGCTCGCCGTGGAGTAGGCGGCGATGGCCGCCTGGCCCTGGGCGAAGAGGCTTTGGGAGTCAGCCCAGTTCCGGCCCGTGTTGGCCGCCACGCCTTCCCGCACCAGGCGGGCGTAAGTGTCCAGGAAGGCCACAGCGGCCTCGTTGTCAAAGGTCACCGCCGTGGCCCTGGCCTTGCGGCCGTTTTCGTTGTTGCAGAAGTACTCGCCGGAGTTGTAGGAGATCTGCTCCACGAACCAGGAGTCAATGGGGATGGAGAGGCCGTAGCGCACCGTGCGCCCCTGGGCGTCCTTTTTGGTGAGCTTGCGGGCAGCCTCCTCCAGGTCCTTTAGGGACCAGGTCGGCCTGTAGGGGATTCCGGCTTCCTGGAAAGCGGCCATGTTGAAGTAGAGGATGGGGTTGGAAGAGTTAAAGGGGAGGCCGTAGAGTTTACCCTCGAGGGTGTAGTAGCTCCTGGGTTGGGGCAGGAAGCGGTCCAGGTCAAACCCGTCCCTTCGGGCCAGATCCTCCAGCGGCACCACAGCCCCGGAGTCCGCCATGATCCGGGCCCCGATATCGTAAACCTGGATCACGTGGGGGTAGCCCCGGCCTGCCCGCAGGGCGGCGAGGAGCTTGTTGATGCCGTCGTCGTAGCTCCCCACGTATTGGCTTTTCACCTGGACAGCGTTTTGGCTCCGGTTGAACTCCTGCACGAGCTTTTCCGTGGCCTCTCCTAACACCCCGCCCATGGAGTGCCAGAACTCCACGGTCACCCGTTGCGCCTGGACGGGGGCTAGGAGGAGCCATCCCAAGGCGCTAACCTTGGTCAATCCCAAGAACCATGTCCGCATACGCCACCTCCTTTATCCCTTCAGCCCGCCCAGGGCGATGCCCCGGATGAAGGCCCTTTGGGCGAGCAGGAAGGCGAACAGGGTAGGGAGAAGAACGAGGACAGCTCCCGCGGCCACCACGTTCCAACGGGCCACCTCTTCGTTCAGGAGGAAGTTCAGGGCGATCTGAGCCGTCTGCATCTCCCGGCTTTTGGTGACCACCAGAGGCCAGAGGTACATGTTCCAGGTACCGATAAAGGTGAGGGCGGCCAGGGCGCCAAGGGCGGGGGCGGTGAGGGGCAGGGCCACGTGGCGCAGGACCTGCCCGTGGGTGGCCCCGTCTATGCGGGCGGCGTCAAAGTAGTCCTCCGGAATGGTCCTCAGGGTTTGGCGGAGGAGAAAGACGCCCAAGGGGCTTGCCAGGAAGGGGACGGTGAGGGCCCAGTAGGTGTCCAGCCACCCAAGGCGGTCCACCAGGAGGTAAAGGGGCAAGAAGGTTACCTCCCCGGGAACCAGGAGGAGGGCCACCGCTAGGCCAAAGAGGGCTTCCCGGCCCCGGAAGCGTAGCCGCGTGAGGGCGTAGGCGGCGAGGAGGCTCGTGGCCAGGACCCCCAGGGTCACGGCGGTGGAAACGAGGAAGCTATTGAGGAGGAAGCGGGCCAGGGGAAACTTGGCCAGGGCCTCGGCGTAGGGGGCGAGGGTGGGGTTTGGGGGTAGAAGGGTGGGGGTGTAGAGGTCCCCCTCGCTCCGGAGGCTTGCGGAAAGTAGGGTGAGGAGGGGAAGGGTGAGGAGGAAGGCGTAGGCGGTGGCGAGGAGGTAGGTGGGGAGAAGTCTCAAGCGCTTACGCATAGTGCACCCTCCGGCCCAAAAGCCAGAACTGGAGCGCCGCAAGCGCCAGGAGGAGGAGGAAGAGGAGGAAGGCTTCGGAAGCCGCCAAGGGTACTTGGAAGTTGAAGAAGGCGTCCTGGTAAACTCGGTAAATCCAGACCATGGTGCTCTCGGCGGGTCCTCCCCGGGTGAGGAGGTGGATCTGCCCGAAGGCGGTGAGGCTTTTGAGCACCACCAGGAGCCCCACCAGGAAGAGGGTGGGGGAGAGGAGGGGGAGGGTGATGCGGAAGAAGCGGGTCCAGGGGCCCGCCCCGTCCACGGTGGCCGCCTCGAGGACCTCCTCGG
This sequence comes from Thermus hydrothermalis, assembly GCF_022760925.1. Lineage (NCBI taxonomy): Bacteria > Thermotogati > Deinococcota > Deinococci > Thermales > Thermaceae > Thermus > Thermus hydrothermalis. The sequence goes on from NZ_JAKTNT010000001.1 coordinate 172,517, forward strand.
GAATGTTCTGGAGCCCCGCCGTGAGGAGGATGGCGGTGAAGCCCACCCCGGCCCAGGCGGTGACCACCGCCAAGGTGGGCAGGGCCAGCTCGGGGGAGGTGAGCCAGGGAAGGGGAGGGAGGCCGAGGGCGGCTAGGGTCCGGTTGGCCCACCCCCCCACGGGGTGGAGAAACCATCCCCAGGCCACCGCGGCCACGGCGGTGGGGACGGCGGTGGTGAGGAAGAAGAGGGTGCGGAAGAGGGTCACGCCGGGGTAAGGGCGGTAAACCAAGAGGGCGGCGAGGAGCCCCAGGAGGAGCTCCAGGGGCGCGGTGATGAGGGCGAAGACCAGGGTGGTTTGGACGCTTTTCCAGAACTCGGGGCGGGAGAGGGCCTCGAGGTAGTTGGCTAGCCCCACCCATTCCCGGCCCTTCCCGAAAAGGTTTTCCTGGTGGAGGGAAAGCCAAAGGGCCTCCCCCACGGGCAGGATGAGGAAGAGGAGGAAGAGGCCGTAGGCGGGGAGGAGGAAGGGCAAGGGCTCCAGGGCATACCGCCTCGCCCCGCCCTTTTCCTGGGTGAGAACCCGTTCCACGGGGGCCACCCTACCGGTCCTCCGTCAGGGAAACGTCAAGCCCTTGGCGTAAGCGCGCCAGGTAGGCCAGGGAAGCCCGGGGATCCCCCCGCACCTCCAGAACCAGGGGAAGGCTAAGGTAGGGAGGGAGCCAGCGGGCATGGTCCAAAACCCCCTGCCCGAGGTTCCAGTGGCGGTCGTAGACCCCGTCGGTGTCGTTGAGGTGCAGGTGCTCTGGTCCGAGGGCAAGCCAGGGCTCGGGCTTTGGGGTGGCGCTGAACACCCGGGCATGGGCGGCGTCAAAGCAGAAGCCCAGGGCTTCTGGGTAGGCGGCGAGAAGGGGTTGCAAGGCCTCGGGGCTGGGCTCGTGGGTGTTTTCCAGGAGAAGGCGGATGCCCAAGGCTTGCGCCCTCCGTACCACCGCCCTGAGCTTTTCCGCCAGGCGCTCCGCCCGGGCCTGGGCCTCCTCGGGGGTCCGGCCATGGGGAATGCCCGAGTGGAAGACCGTCCGGTCTGCGCCCAGTTCTGCCGCTCGTTCCAGGCCGAAGAGGAGGCGCCTTAGGGTGAGGGCCCGCACCTCGGGGTCGGGGGAGAGGAGGTCCAGGTTCCAGAAGGGAAGGTGGGCGGAAACGGGTTCCTTTAGCTCCTGGGCCAGGCGGTGGAAAAGGGCGTCGTCTTCCAGGTGCTCTGGGTCCAGGTAGACCTCGAGGCCCACCCCGAGCGCCTCCAGTTGGTTGCGTTGGGGTAGGACCTGGTCCAGGGGAAGGGCTAGGCGGAGGTCCATGGACCCCACCCTATGCGTTTCCCTTCAGGGGTGTGTCATCAAGCCTTCTGCATTCCCCCGGGGCTGGGTGGCTTCTCTGCTAACCCTTCCTTTGGCCCCAAGGGGCGGGCTTTCCTTTGGATGGGCGTGCTTTATACCCTTGACAAGATGAAGCTCAGGCACCACCCTATGGGTATGGACTGCTGCGTGGACCGCAGGAAGGTAGTCCAGGGGTTGTCGGGGCTTGCGCTCGGGGGTTTGAGCCTAGCGCAACGGGGAAAGAAGCGGATAAAGCTTGCCTTTTGCTCCCAGCTCCTCTGCATCATTCCCTATGAGGTAGCCCAACGTCGGGGCTATTTCGCCGAGGAAGGCCTCGAGGTGGAGCTCGTCTATGCCCGGGGGGGAGCGCAAGCGCTCCAGTTTTTGGTGGGCAAGGCAGTGGACTACGCCGCCACCAGCCTGGACGCCGCCCTGCAGGCTTACCGGCAAGGGGCGCCCATCGTCCGCGTCCTTTCCACGGGGAGGCTTCCCCTTTTTGCCCTGGCCGCCGGGCCTAAGAGCACGGTCCGGAGCGTCCCTGACCTTCAGGGCAAGACCGTGGGCATCTCCGCCCTGGGCAACGCGGACCACGTGCTCTTGGTTTACCTCCTGAAGAAGGCTGGGGTGGATCCCAGGCGGGTGCAGTACGCCACCTTGGGCCCCAACCTGTACGAGGCGCTTCGGGCGGGGCACGTGGAGGTGGGGATGGTTCAGGAACCAGCCCTCACCCTTCTCAAGGAGGCGGGAGGAAGGGAGATCGTGAACCTCATGGACCTCAAGCAGGCCCAGGCCTACCTGGGCGGGGCTTACGAGTTCATGGGGGTGGCGGTGCGGCGGGAGGAGCGGGAGGCGCGCCTTGGGGAAATAAAGGCTATGGCGCGCGCCCTGGAAAAGGCTCTCCGCTTTGTCCACGCGGCGGACGCCCGCCTCATCGCCGACACCCTTCCCAAGGCCTTGATTGCGGGCGGGGACGAGGAGCGGCTTAAGGCCGTTATCCAGCGGTATCGCAAGGACCTTTACCCCACGAGCGTGCGCATTGACCTCGAGGCCGCCAGGAGGGTAGCGGAAAGCCAGGTGGAGGCGGGGCTCCTACCCCCTTCCTTCAAGGTGGAGAGCCTATTGGACCTAGAGGTGGTCGGTGCTACGGGTTAAAGGCCTTCGCCTGGGCTATGGCCCCGTCCCCGTCCTGGAGGGGGTGGACCTCGAGGTGGGAAAGGGGGAGTTCGTCAGCCTGGTGGGCCCCTCGGGGAGCGGTAAGAGCACCCTTCTGCGGGCCATCGCCGGCCTGCTTCGGCCGGAGGCCGGGGAGGTGGAGCGGGACTTTGGCGCGGAGGAACTTGGCTTCCTCTTCCAGGAGGACGCCCTCTTGCCCTGGCGCACCGCCCGGGAGAACGTGGCCCTGGGGCTGAGGATCCGGGGGCTGGCGAAAGGGAAAGCGTTGGCCGAGGCGGATGCGTGGCTTTCCCGCCTGGGCCTTGCGGGCCTTGGGGACCGCTTTCCCCACGAGCTTTCTGGAGGGCAGCGGAAACGGGTGGCCCTGGCCCAGGTCCTGGCCATCAAACCCCGCCTCCTCCTCATGGACGAGCCCTTGGCCAGCTTGGACGCCATTCTCCGGACCCAGGTGACCCGGGACCTCCTCGGCCTGGTGGAAGCCGAAGGCATCGCCGTGCTCCTGGTCACGCACGATCTGGAGGAGGCCATCGCCCTTTCGGACCGCATCTACCTTCTTTCCAAGGGGCCAAGGGCACGGATGGTGCGGGAGTACCGCATTCCCTTCCCCCGGCCCCGAGACCCTGTGGGGGTAAGGGCGGAACCCCTGTTCGGCTCCCTTCTGCAGAGGCTTTGGCGGGATCTGGAGGAGGTTTCCCCATGCGTCGCCTACTAGTGCTCATAGGGCTCCTTCTCTTCTGGGAAGTCCTGGCAGGCCTCGGTTGGGTGAACCCCCTTTACGCTCCCCCGCCCCACCAGGTGGTCCTCACCCTCCTGGAGCTCTTCCAAACGGGGGAGATCCTCCCCCACCTCCAGGCCACCTTCACCGCCGCCCTTCTGGGCCTAGGGGGCGGTATCCTCCTCGGGGGCGTCTTGGGCCTGATGGCCGCCTTCAGCCCGTTCTTCTCGGACCTCTTGGAGCCCTTGATGCTCCTGCTGAACGCCATCCCGCGGGTCATCCTGGCGCCCCTTTTCGTCATTTGGCTGGGGATCGGCCTGGCTTCCAAGGTGGCCCTAAGCCTCATCCTGGTTGCGGTGCTCATCTTCTTCGCCGTCTATAGCGGGGTGAAGCAGGTGGATCCCCGGCTTTTGGAGCGGGTGCGCACTTTAGGTGGGGGAAGGGGTTGGTTGCTGCGGGAGGTCTACCTGCCCTCCCTTTCGGCCTGGGTCCTGTCTTCCCTGAAGGTGGCGGTGGGCTTTGCCTTCACGGGGGCGGTGGTGGGCGAGTTCGTGGCCTCGAGCCGGGGTCTTGGCTATCTCCTTTCCTTCGCCCAAAGCACCTACAACGCCCGGCTTTCCCTGGCCCTCATTACCCTCATCGTCCTGTTTGTCCTTTTTCTCTTTTTCCTTTTCGGCAAGTTGGAGGACAGGCTTCTTCGCTGGAGGCCTAGGAACCAAGGAGGTTTCTAATGCGCGTAGCCTACGTTTTGGCGAGTCCTCGGGCGGCGAGCCACAAGCTCGGGCAGATGATCCTGCCCCAACTGGAGGCGGGGGTGCACGGGGCGGAGGTGGTGGGGATCTTCTTCTTTGACGACAACACCTTGGTCCTGCAACGGGGGAACCCCATTGGGGAGCGCCTGGCGAAGGTGGCCAAGGAGAAGGGGATCCTCCTCATGATGTGCGACCTTTGCGCCCTGGAGAGGGGGCTTGCGGAGGGGGAGGCCCGTTGGTGCACGCCCACGGGGGAGGGGCGGAAGGTGCCTGGGGAATGCCGGGTGGCGGCCCACGTGGTGGAGGGGGTGGAGGTGGGGTGTTTCCCGGACCTCTACCGGGCCCTGGCTGGCCGGGTGGACCAGGTGATCACCCTCTAGGGGGTTGCGCCGCGAAGGTTACCCTTCACACGCACATCCCCGGAGGCGATTTTGCTTTGCTAGTCAGGCCCGAAAGGGCGGGGTAGAGCGGTAGACTGGTGCCATGGAGCAAGCCAAGCCACCCCCTTTCCAGGCCATCCTTTTGCTCCAGGGAGTGGCCTCCCCGCCCAAGGGGCCTGGCCACTTTCCCTCGGTGCAGGTTCTGGACCGCACGTACCGGGTGCCCGGGAATGGCCTGGCCCCCAAGGCCAGGGCCGGCTTACCCGGGGTACTTCAGGCTTTCCTGCGGCGAAACCCGGGAGGGGGTCCTGTGCCCGTCCTCCTCTATCCCCGCACGGAGGGGTGTTCCTTGGACCTGGGGAAGACGCTCCTTGCCAAGATCTACACCACGGAGCCTCCCCCCCTAGCGCCAGGACGCTTCAGGGTGGTGGGGCTCCTCGTGGACCGGGAGGGGCAACGCCTGCGGGTGGAGGTACGGCCCAACCCGGAGAAGGGCACGCTAGGAGAGGCCTTCACCCTCTGCCTGCGGCTAGCCCCAGGGCTTGCCGATGCCCCTTTGCCTTTAGGGCGGGTCCTGGACCTGCGGGGCCGCCTCGAGGAGGACCTGAGCCTCTTGGTGGAGGAAGCGCAAGAGGTCCCCGGCGGTTTGCGCTAGGGGCCCCACCGGTGCCCTTGGGAGCTGGCCAGGGGACATTGCATTAGCCTCAAAGGTGCGCTGTGATCCCAAGCTCCCACCGCCTAAGCCGAGGTCGTTCCTCTAGAACGAGGTTTGACCAGTAGCCCAAAGTGCCCTCCTTGACGCCTTCAAGTGTAAGCATAAGGTGGCCCAATGGAACGCTTTTGGACAAGGAGGGGCTTGTGGTGCGGCTCCTTTCTCAGTAAACTCCCCTCCAACCGGAGGGGTGCCATGAAGCGGTGGCTTTGGGTTTTGGCCCTTTGGGGAGTAGCCCTTGCGCAAAAGCCCCAGATCGTCATCGGGACGGGCGGTGTGGGCGGGGTCTACTTCTACTACGGGACGGCAGTGGCGGAGATCCTCAACAAGGCCGGCGTGGTCCAAGCCCAGGCCATGCAGTCCGGCGGGTCCATGGAGAACCTCATGCTCCTCCGGGACCGTACGGACCCTGCCCGGGGCCTCTACTACTGCGGCACCGTGCTGCCCGATGCGGCTCTCCTGGCCTTCCAAGGGGAGGAGCGTTTCCAAGGAAAGCCCGCGCCCGTACGCATCCTTTTCACCATGTACCCCAATTTTTTCCACGTGGTCACCACGGAGGATAGCGGCATCCGCGTCCTGCAAGACCTAAAGGGAAAGCGCGTTTCCACCGAGGTGGCCGGGGGCATCATTGAATACGAGGCCCGCCTCCTTATGTCTGCGGCCATTTCTGGCTTTGACCCCAAGCTCCACTTTGGCAAGTGGGAGCGGGTACGGGTGGCGGAGGCGGCCCCGATGCTCTCCGAGGGGAACCTGGACGCCTTCTTCTGGTCTGGTGGCTTGCCCACGGGGAGCATTCTGGAGCTTGCGGGTAGCCTCGCCCGGAAGGGGAAGCGCCTCTTCCTCGTTCCCCTGCCCCCGCAGAGCACCCCGGTGCAAGTGCTCAAGCGACGCTTTCCCGGTGTGGTAGACACGGGGATTATTCCAAAAAGTGTCTACAACACGCGGTACGATACCCCTACCCTTACCTTCTGGAATCTCTTCGTCTGCCCAGCGAGCCTTCCCGAAGAGGTGGCCTACGCGATGGTGAGGGCCGTTTTTGAGAACCTCCCTGCCCTGTACGCTGCCGTGGCCCCTGCCCGGGACACCACCCTGGATAACGCTGTCCGCTCCCGGAATGGCAAGGTGCCCTACCACGAGGGGGCTGTGCGCTACTTCCGGGAAAGGGGGGTGTGGCGCTAGGGCGTCCGGTAGGCCAGCCATAGGGCTTCCATGGTGGAGAGGCGGGTTTTGGGGAGGAGTTCGTACGGGGTGAGGTTGTGGAGGCGCAGAAGAGGCTTTTCCCCCAGGTCCAGGATGGAGAGCCCGCAGGGGTGCACTTCCAGGGGGAGGAGGCCTCTTTGCCCGGTGAGGGCAAAGCTGAGGAGGGCCCGGATCACCCCTCCGTGCGTCACCAGGAGGGCGGTGTCCCAGTGTCTCTCTAGGAGGCGCTCGTAGGCGGGGAGGACCCGGTTCAAGAAGTCGGAGTACCGTTCCCCGCCCAGGAAGCGCTCGGAGAGGTCCTTGGGATGGAACGCTTCCCGGAAGGCCCGCTCTGCGTCTTTTAGGTCTCTAAGCCTACCTGGGCGGATCTCTTGGAAGTCTGGCCAGGCCTCCACGGGGACCGTGCGCCCCTTAAGGACGAGGGCAAGGGTTTCCTCGGTGCGGGGCAGGCCTGTGTGGACGGCGAGGTCCAAGGGCACCTTCCGAAGGAGTTTCCCTACCGCCTCCGCCTGCTTTCTCCCCCTCTCGGTCAGCCTCACCCCTTGCGGGGGCACGGGCTTCCCTTGGGGAAAGTAATCCACCTCGCCGTGGCGCAGAAGGAGAAGCCGCCTCCTCATGGGTAACGCTCCAGGTATTTGGGGTTGGCTACTTTGAGCTTGCGGACCACGTGGGCCTTGAGGTAGGCGAACGTGCCAGGCGGGGCGTGGCCCTGGCGGATGCGCAGGGCCAGGGAAGTCAGGAGCGCGTCCACCTCCCCTTCCTCGCCCAACAGCTCCGTCAAGGCCCTGCGCTCCTCTGCTTCAAGGTCCTCCCCTAAGGCCACCTGCCTCCGCGCAATACCCAAGGCGTTTAGGGCCACAAGGGTTTGGAAGCGAAGCCGGGGGTCTGTGAGTGCGGGGAGGACTTCCCGCTCCAGAAACTCCGCCACCGCCTCCAGCAACTCGTCCAGTGTGGGCCTATCCATAGCTTTCCAGAAGGTAAAGGACCTCGTACTCCATCTCCGCCGCAAGTCTGCCTAGGACGGCGAGCTCCACGCTCCGCTCTTCCCCGTTGAGGTGCCTCCGGGCCTGCTTCAGCGCCCCGAGGCCCCAGCGCACGTTGCCTAGGACCTCCCACCAGAAGAGCTCTTTTTCCCCAAAGTCCTGGCCGGTGAGGGCGTTGTAGCGTTCCAGGAAGGGCCCCACCTCGCCCACTCCCCCAAGGCGCTTGGCGTCCTCCCCAAAGCGCCAGGCCCGCACCAGGGGCCAGGCCAGGTCCTCCCGGGGGTCGCCAAGGTGGGCGAACTCCCAGTCCAGGACCGCCACCAGCCCCTCCTCGTCCACCAGTAGGTTGCCGACGCGGAAGTCCCCGTGAACGAGGACCAAGGGGCGTTCCCGAGGAGGGTGGTCCTGAAGCCAACGTAGGCCCCACTCCAGGGCGGGGTGGGGCTCCTCGAGGGCGTCCAGGTCCTCGTAGGCCGTTTCCAAGGCGGTGCGCCAAGGGTGGGCTTCGGGGGCCGGGAGGAAGGAGACCTTCTCCAAGGGTATGGTGTGGATCTTCGCAAGCTCCTCCGCCATGGCCAAGGGAAGCTGCTCCCGGGCTTTGGCGTACTCCGGCCGCCGCACCACCCGGGTGCCGATGGACTCCCCCTCCAGGCGGCGCATCAGGAACGCCTCTCGGCCCTCCATGTCGGGAAGATAGGCCAGGGGTTCTGGTACCCGCACCGCGTGCGCTTGGGCCAGTTTGAGGATGCGGAACTCCGTGGCCAGGCTGAGGGTGCCCCGGTAGATTACTCCCCCCGCTGCCCGCCGCAGGAAGAGGGGGTGGAGCGCATCGCCCGTACGGTAGTCTACCGCCCACGCTTCCTTGGAGGCCCCTCCCGGCAGGCGTTGGAGCCGGACCACCTCCCCTGGACCTAGGAGATCCCTTAGCGTGGCCTCTAGTACTTCCTTCATGGCCGAAGCCCCTTGTAGAGGGCCCGCTTCCCCACGGAGGCCCGGTGGACCTCGCTGGGGCCATCGTAGATGCGGAAAGGACGCACCTCCCGGTAGAAGATGGATAGGGGGATGTCCTCGCTGATCCCTAGGGCCCCGGTGATCTGCACCGCGCGATCCACGGCCCGGCCAACCGCTTCGGAAACGAAGACCTTGGCCATGGAGGCTTCGTGGCGGATCCTCTCCCCGCGGTCCAGCTTCCAGGCGGCGTGCCATACCATGAGCCGGGCGGCGTGGAGCTCTATGTGGCTGTCAGCAATCATGAACTGGACGCCCTGGTGTTCGGCCAGCTTCTTACCGAAGGAGTCCCGCCGCAACGCATAGTCTTGGGCGATCTCCGTGGCCCGGACCCCCACGCCCAGCCAGCGCATGCAGTGGGTGAGCCGGGCGGGGTCTAGGCGTAGCTCAGCGTAGGCGAAGCCCTTGCCCACTTCGCCCAGGATGGCGTCTTCGCCCACCTCGCATGCCTCCAGGACGAGCTCCCCGTGCCCCCCCACGGACCAGTGGTCCATGGTGGGGATGGTGCGCACCAGCTTGAGGCCCGGGTTTTCCCGGTCCACCAGGAAGAGGGTGGGACCCTCCTCGGTGCGGGCCAGGACCAGGAAGAAGGCCGCCCCCTCGGCCCCTGTGGTGAACCATTTCCGGCCGTTCAGGATGTACTTTCGGCCTTGGCGTTGGGCTGTGGCCTTGAGGAGGGTAGGATCAGCCCCAGCGCCCATGGGCTCGGTCATGGCGAAGCCGGAGCGAACCTCACCGGCCACCAAAGGCTCCAGGTAGCGCCTTTTCTGCTCGGGGCTCGCCACCTTGTGGAGGAGGTGCATGTTGCCCTCGTCGGGAGCGGCGGCGTTGAGCGCCCTGGGGCCTAAGAGGCTCCTTCCCGCCTCCTCCAAGACCACCGCCAGTTGGGTCCAGGAGAGGCCCAGGCCGCCCATCTCCTTCGGCATGTGGGGCAGAAAAACCCCCCACTCCCTTGCCTCCAGCTGTAGCGTTTTGGTAAGGGTCTCAAGGTTCGCCGGCGTCGCCTCCCGCTCCCGGGGTATGACCCGTTCTTCCAGAAAGGCCCGTACCCTCTCCCTTAACGCCTCGGTCTCCCGGTCCAACGAGAAGTCCATCCCGCACCTCCTTCGGGGCGAAGTGCTTGGTGAGGAAGCGGTAGAAGCGGCGGATCATCCGTTCCTGCCGCTCTATGCTGGCGAGCACTTCCCCCGTTTTCCGCCACATGGCCCAAAGCTCTTCGTCCGAGAGGGGAATTTCCTCCCGACGCCAGTCCTGCCGGTAGGTTCCATCGGGGTGGAAGATGGCCTTCTTAAGGGCCATTATCTGGCGAATCTCGTCCAGGGTAAACCCTAGTTGGTTGAGGTCTTGGATGTCCTGAACCAGGTAGAGGGCGAATTCCGTGTAGAGCTTCCGCCCCCCTTGGGTGAGGGCACCGGGCTCCAAAAGGCCGAGCTGGGCATAGTGCTGTAGGATGCGCCGCGAAACGCCGCTCGCCCGGGCGAGGTCGCTCAGGGTGTAGAGGGAGGGAAGCGTTGGGGGCATGGACCCAGTTTAGCACAAGGTGCCCATAAACGTACATAAATGTTCACTCTTGACATAGGTTGTCCAAAACCCTATAGTGGGCGCAAAGCGCGGAGGGCAAAATGGCGGCCTACTGGGAGCCGGAAGTGGAAACCATGCCTCGGCGGGAGCTGGAGGCCTTGCAGCTGGAGCGCCTTCGCTTCCAGGTGGAGCGCCTCTACCGGGAAAGCCCCTTCTTCCGCGAAAAGTGGGCTGGCCTTTCCCTGGAGATCCGGCACCTGGAAGACATTGCCCGCTTTCCCCTGGTCACCAAGGGTGAGCTGAGGGAGGAGCAGCGCCTCCACCCGCCCCTAGGGCGCTACACGGTGGCTCCCCAGTCGGAGTGGAGGGAGTACCACCCCAGTAGCGGCACCACCGGCTTCCCAGTGGGAACGGTATGGAGCGAAAGGGACGTGGAGAACATTACCCAGGTAACCGCCAGGACGCTCTTCGCCTATGGGCTACGGCCGGGGGACACGCTCCTCAACGGGTTTAGCTACGGCCTCTGGGTTGCGGGGATGGCGGTGCACTACGCTGCCCGGGCGCTCGGCCTCTTCGTCTTGCCGGTGGGTGCCGGTCAGACGGAACGCCACCTGGAGCTCCTCTCCCGCTTTCGGCCCAAGGCCCTCACCGCTACCCCCTCCTTTGGGCTTTACCTGGCCGAGGTGCTGAAGGAGAGGGGGCTAGAGAGCCCTTTAAGGATAGGGGCCTTCGGGGGAGAAGCGGGGACGGAAAACCCTGCCACGCGGAGCCGGTTGCAGGAGGGTTTGGTGTTGCGCGCTTACGACTACTACGGTTTGGCGGAGATGGGACCCACCTTTGCCGGGGAGTGCGCCTTCCAACAGGGGCTTCACTTTGCCGAGGACCACTACCTGGTGGAGGTGGTGGATCCTGAGAGTAAGGAGCCTCTTCCGGAGGGGGAAGTGGGCGTCCTGGTGCTCACCCACCTCACCCGGGAGGCCACCCCTTTGGTGCGCTACTACACGGGGGATCTGGCGCGTATCACCAAAGAGCCTTGTCCGTGCGGCCGCACGCACCTCCGAGCGTTGGGGGGTATTCTGGGCCGTGCGGACGATCTTGTGGTCTACCGCGGGGCCAAGTTCTATCCCGGCCAGGTGGAGGAGGTGGTGCGGGGTTTTCCCGAATTGTCCAGCGAGTACCGGATAGAGGTCCTCGAGGTGGATGGGGTGGCCAGGGAGGTCACGGTGGTGGTGGAGCTGGCCCGTCCTCAGGACCTCGGCGAAGGGTTTGCGGATAGGATCCGGCAGCGCCTCAAGGAGGCCCTGGGGGTGACCCCAGGGGTCCGCCTCGAGGCCCCCGGTACCCTGGAACGCACGGCCTTTAAGGCCAAGCGGGTGGTGCGGCATGCCGGGGCTTGAGGGGCTTCCGGTGTTGGTGGTGGGGGCCACGCGGGGGATTGGCCTGGCGGTGGCCCAGGAGCTCGTTCGCCAGGGAGCGAGGGTGGGCATCACGGGGCGGGACCCTGACCGGGTGCAGGGCGTGGCTGAGCGGCTTGGCGCCTGGGGCATGGCCGTGGACGTACGGGAACGGGAACGCTTGGCCGAGGCGGTGGCCCGCTTTGCCCACGAGGAAGGGCTTTACGGCTTGGTGTACAACGCCGGTACCAGCCCTGCCTTCACCCGGGCTGAGCGCTTGCCCTTGGAGGTGTGGGACGAGGTGCTTGCCGTAAACCTTACCGGGGCTTTTGTGGCGGCCCGGGCTTTCGCCCAAGAGCTTAAGGGCCCTGGGAGCCTGGTCCTGATAGGGTCCGTCCTGGGCTTCCGGGGTGGGGCCCGGCTGGCTGCGTATACGGCGTCCAAGGCGGGTCTTTGGGGACTCGCGCGTTCCTTGGCCTTGGACTGGGCGGACAGGGGTATCCGGGTGAACCTTGTGGCCCCTGGTTGGACGGAAACGGAGATGACGGAGGGCTTGCGGAACCACCCGAGGCTTGGCCCTGCCATCCTGCAGGAGATCCCCTTGGGGCGCTTGGCTCGCCCTGAAGAGGTGGCGAGAGTGGTAGCCTTCCTCTTGGAGCCGGAAAACGCATACCTGACGGGAGGCGTCTACGCCGTGGACGGCGGCGTGGGAGCGAGATAGGAGGTGATCTATGAAGGTCCTAAGGTGGGTCGGGGTTTTGGCTTTGGTGGTCGGTTTGGCGTGGGCGCAGGGACAGCAGCCCATCAAGATCGGGGCGCTTTTCATCCTGAGCGGCAACTTTGCGGGCTACGGAAAGTCGGGTTCGCAAGGGGCGCAACTGGCGGTGGACGAGATCAACGCCCGGGGGGGTGTGCTGGGCCGTCCCTTGCAGCTCATCGTGGTGGACGACCAAGGGAACCCGGAGGTGGGTGTCAGGGAGGCCCGCAGGCTCATCCTGCAGGAGAAGGTGGATTTTCTCTTTGGCGTTGACTCCAGCTCGGTGTCCCTGGCGGTGGCGCCCCTCACAGACGAGTACAAAATCCCCCTGGTGGTCACCCATGCGGCCACCCCAACCCTGACGGAGCAGTGCCGGCCCTACGTGTTCCGTACCTCCAACAACGCCCGCATGGACGCGTGGGCGGCGGCGGCCCTGGCCGCCACCTTACCGGTGAAACGCTGGGCCAACATCGGCCCTGACTACGAGTTCGGCCGCGTTTCCTGGCAGGACTTCATCACCCGCTTGAAGCAGTTGCGTCCCGATGTGGAGGTGGTGAGCGAGCAGTGGCCCCGCTTCGGCTCCACGGACTACGCCAGCTTCATCACCGCCCTGATGCGGGCGCGGCCGGAAGGGGTCTTCTCCACCCTGTGGGCGGGGGACATGGTCATCTTCGCCCGCCAGGCGAAGGCCTTTGGGTTTTTCAACCAGGTGCGCTATTTCGTCAACCCTGTAGGGGCTGCCCTAGAGGTCCTCGGACCCTTGGGCAAGGAGGCCCCGGAGGGGCTTCTCGTTTCGGCCCGCTACTGGTTCCTCTACCCCAACACCGAGCGGAACCGAGCCTTTGTAGAGGCATACCGCAAGCGCTACAACGAGTACCCCAGCTACAACGCCCAGGAGGCCTACGCCGGAATGCACATGCTCGCCCTGGCGATCCAGAAGGCCCGTTCTACCCAGGCGGAGGCGGTGCGCCGGGCCTTTGAGGCCGATGGCGGGCTCACCTACGACGCCCCCGAGGGGCGCAAGCGCCTGCGCCCTGAGGACCATCAGGTGTTTGAGGGGCTCGTTTGGGGCTACACCAAGCATACCCCCGAGTATCCCTTCGCCATCCTGGACCGCATGCGCATCATCCCGGCCACGGACACGGTTTACCCCACGCAGTGCAAGCGGTAGGCCATGGAACTGGGCTTCTACCTCCTGCAGCTCCTTACCGGCTTGGCCTACGCCAGCACCCTCTTCCTCCTTGCCGTGGGGCTTTCCCTCATCTTCGGGGCCATGGGCATCGTGAACTTCGCCCATGGCTCCTTCTACATGCTGGGAGCCTACCTGCTTTACGCCTTCGCCCAGGGCCAGGCACAAGGCTTCTGGCAGGGGCTTTTGCTGGTGGGGGCGGCGGGGGTGGTGATCGGGGCATTGGTGGAGCGCCTCTTCATCCGGCCCATCTACCGAAGGCCGGAGGAGTACCAGATCCTCCTCACCTACGCCCTCCTTCTTATCCTCGAGGACCTCGTGCGCTTTGCTTTTGGTGCCGCCTACCGCTCCTTCCCCATGCCCCCCGCCTTTGCCAATCCCCTTTTCGTCCTGGGGACCCCTTTCCCTAGTTATTACCTCTTCTTGGTGGGCTTGGCTGCCTTGGTGGCCTTCCTCCTTTGGGCCTTTCTCCAGCGCACGCGCCTCGGCGTGTGGGTGCGGGCGGCCACCCAGGACCGGGAGATGCTAGAGGCATTGGGCGTCAACGTCCCCCTGCTTTACACCACCGTCTTCGCTGGGGGAATAGCCCTGGCTGCCCTGGGTGGGGCGGCCCTCCTTCCTCTCCAAGCGGCCACCCCAGGTATGGCGGTGGACGCGGTGATCCAGGCCTTCATCGTGGTGGTGATTGGGGGCTTGGGTAGCGTCTGGGGCGCCCTTTTGGGGGCTGTGCTTATAGGGCTTCTCCAGGCCTTTGGCATACTCCTGCTTCCGGAGATGGCCATGGTCTTCCCCTTCGCCCTCATGGCCCTGGTCCTGCTCCTCCGTCCCTGGGGCCTCCTCGGGCGTCCACCGGCGGTGCGGACATGAGGCTTCTCCTCCTCTTCCTCTTTCTGGCGGTGCTGGGTCCGGCCCTTTCCGAGTATGGACTCAAGCTCCTCAGCGAGGCCTTAATTCTAGGGCTTTACGCCATGGCCTTTAACCTCCTTTTCCACCAGGCAGGCCTCCTCTCCTTCGGCCAGGCGGCCTTTTTCGGCATCGGCGCTTACACCATGGCCCTTCTGGTGAGCCGGGCAGGATGGCCCTTTCTCCTCACCCTACCCCTCGCCCTTTTGGCCTCAGGCCTGGCGGCGGTCCTTATCGGGTTCTTGAGCCTGCGCCTAACCCGCATCTACTTCACCATGCTGACCTTGGCCTTCGCCCAGCTCCTTTACGCCGTGGCCCACAAGTGGTACGCCTTCACCGGGGGGGACAACGGGATCACGGACTTGCGACCCCATGGGGTGTTAGGGGAGAGCCTGCCCTTTTACTACCTGGTCCTCGCTTCCTTCGCCCTGGGGGTGGGGTTCCTCGCCCTGCTGGAGCGGTCGCCCTTTGGCTATGCCCTTCGGGGGCTTCGGGACAACCGGGCCCGTGCTGAGGCCGTGGGGATCGGGGGATTTCGCCACCTTCTCCTGGCCTTCGTGCTTTCCGGCCTCCTCTCTGGCTTGGCAGGGGCCCTTCAGGGGGCGTTGCAGCGTTCCGTTTTCCCCGAGTACCTCTTCTGGACCCGTTCGGCGGAGGCCATCCTGGCCACGATCCTGGGAGGGAGTGGGGTCTTCCTGGGGCCTGCGGTAGGGGCTGCGGCCTTTCTCTTCCTCCGGGTTTTGGTCCAATCGCAAACGGAGTACTGGCCCTTTTTCCTGGGGGTGGTCCTTCTCCTCACCGTGCTCTTCTTCCCCAAGGGGCTAGCCGGGGTGGGGGAGGAAGTGGTGCGGAGGCTTAAGGGGGTGCGCGGTGGCGTCCCTCAAAGTTGACAAGGTCTACAAGTCCTTCCAGGGCTTTTTGGCCCTGGGTGGGGTTTCCCTGGAGGTGCAGGAAAAATCCTTCCATGCGCTCGTGGGGCCTAACGGGGCCGGGAAGACCACCCTTTTCAACGTGATCACCGGGCGCCTGGTCCCGGACCAAGGGAAGGTGTACTTCCGGGGCCACGACATTACGGGTTGGCCCACGCCCAAGGTGGCGCGCATGGGCATTGCCATCGCTTTCCAAAGGGCCCAGCCCTTCGCCTCCATGACGGTTCTGGAGGCGGTGGTCTTGGCCCGGCTTGGCTACACCGGACACACCTTTCACCTGCTTATGCCCCTGGGGCGCTTTGCCGAGGCCAGGGCTAAAGCGGAGGAGGCCTTGGGCAAGGTGGGCCTCGAGGCGCATGCGGGCCGCCGGGTGGCCGAGTTGCCCCTGGGAGACCTCAAGCGCCTGGACGTGGCCATGGCCCTAGTGGCTGAGCCCGAGCTCCTCCTTTTAGACGAACCCTTAGCTGGGCTCTCCCGGGCGGAGCGACGGCGCATGGTGGACTTTATCGGCGACCTGTTGCGGCGAGAAGGTGTGACCCTTCTTTTTACCGAGCACGACACGGAGGCGGTGCTGGCCCTGGCGGACCGGGTCACCGTGCTTCACCAAGGCCAGGTGCTGGCGGAGGGCACGCCTGAGGCGATCCGGGGCGACCCGGCGGTGCGGGCGGCATTCCTCGGAGGGAGCCCATGAGCCTGGTGGTGGAGGACTTGCGGGCGGGCTACGGGGAGATTTCCGTCCTTCACGGGGTGAGCCTGCGGGTGGAAGAGGGGGAGGTGGTGGCCCTTCTTGGGCGGAACGGGGCCGGAAAGACCACCCTGATCAAGGCAGTCATGGGCCTCGTGCGCCGCTTTTCCGGGCGCTTGCGCTACCATGGCCAGGATTTTAGCGACTGGCCCCCCTACCGGCGGGCACGGCTGGGTTTGGGCTATGTTCCTGACGACCGCCGCATCTTCCCCGAGCTCACCGTGAGGGAAAACCTCCTCGTGGCCGCACGGCCTGGCCCCTGGAACCTGGAGCGAGTCTTCCAAATCCTGCCGCGGTTGGCGGAGATTCAGGACCGCCGGGGTGGGCTCCTTTCCGGCGGCGAGCAGCAGATGCTCACCATCGCCCGCACCCTCCTGACTAACCCCAGGCTCCTCCTTCTGGATGAACCTACGGAGGGCCTCGCCCCGCTTATCGTGGAGGAGATCGCCCGCCTCGTCCTGGCCCTTAAGGCGGAGGGCATGCCCGTCCTCCTTGCGGAGCAGAACCTCCGGTTTACGGGGAGGGTGGCGGACAGGGCGTATGTCTTGGAAACAGGCGAGGTGCGCATGGAGGGCCGCATGGCGGACCTGGTCCGAAGCGAGGAGGTTATGGCCCTCCTGTCCTTATAGGCCGGTTAGCCCGCTCACCGGGCACCTAGGCCCAGGAGGCGGGCCAGGAGGGGAACGAGGAGGAAGACGAGGAAGACCCGCACCGTGTGGAAAAGACCCACGAGCCCAGCGTCCCCCCCTTCGGCCCGGCTCAAGGGGCCCATGCCGGTGATGCCGCCGGGGGAGAGGGCGAAGAAGAGGGTAAGGGGGCTAAGCCCCAGAAGGCGGGCGTAAAGGAAGGCCAAGAGCAGGGCCAGGGCCAGAAAGCCCAGGGCGGCAAGGGTTGCCCAGGGCAGGAGCCATCCCTGGAGGAGGTCCCGGCGGAAGGCCATGCCCACGACAACCCCGGCTAGGAGTTGGGCCAAAAGGTCCAACCCTGCTGGTGCGGGCGATGGGGTAGGAGAGAGCACCTGGGAGAGACCCGCCCCGAGCATGGCCCCCACCACCGCCCCTCCGGGGAGGCCCAGGCGGTGGAAGGCTAGCCCCAAGACGAGCCCTAGGACGAGAGGGCGGAGAAGTTCCATGTCCTTCGGTATATCCCCGAGCGTCCCCGCCCGACAAGGGCCAGGGCGCGCCCCTTGGCGGAAACGGGCGTCCCTAGGGGTTTGCGCCGAAGCGAACGAGCGGGAAAAAAAAGAAACGACCTTGTCCTGAAGGGGGCGGTGGCGTATAGTCCCCCTTGTAGGCCTAAGTTGGGAGGTGATGGCCATGAAACGAACGGTGTGGCTTTTGGCTTTGCTCGGTGTATGGGCCTTGGGGCAGCAGTCCCGCCCCGCTTCCGATCCCCAGGTGGTGGAGGCGGCCCGCAAGGAGGGCCGTCTCATCATCTACTCCTCCACGGACCAGGCGAGCGCCCAAGCGCTTTTGGACGATTTCCGCCGCCTCTACCCATTTATCCAGATTGAATACAATGACCTTGGCACCCAGGCCATTTACGACCGTTTTGTGAGCGAAACCGCAGCGGGAGCGAGGAGCGCCGATCTCCTCTGGTCCAGCGCCATGGAGCTCCAGGTGAAGCTGGCGAGCGAGGGCTATGCCCTGCCCTACGACTCCCCGGAGGCCAAGAACTGGCCCGCCAACGCCCGCTTGCAGAACCTGGCCTATGGGACCACCCTCGAGCCGGGGGTGGTGGTCTACAACCGCCGCTTCCTCAAACCCGAGGAAGTGCCCACCACCCGCGAGGGCTTGGTTCGCCTCCTGCAGGAGCCCAGGATGCGGGGGCGCGTGGCCACCTGGGACCCCGAGCGGAGCGCCGTGGGCTTCACCATCCTCAAGGCGGATTACGACCGTTACCCCGCCTTCCAGGACCTGGTGCGGGCCTTCGGCCGGGCCCAGGCTTCCCTCTACTCCTCCACCGGGGCGGCCTTTGAAAAGGTCATCTCCGGCGAGCACTACCTGGCCTATGGCTTCTTCGGCTCCTACGCCCTCCTGCGCCAGCGCACGGTGAAGGATTTGGGCATCGTCTACCTCACGGACGGGACGGTGGCCATCCAGCGGGTGGCCTTCATCAACCGGCGGGCGGCGAACCCCAACGCCGCCAAGCTCTTCCTGGACTACCTCCTTTCCCTCCGGGGCCAGAACCTCATGGCCTACACCGCCCTGATCTTCGCCAGGCGGGAGACGGTGGTGGGCGAGGCCACGCCCCAGGCCCTGTACAAGGCCGTGGGCGGCAAGGACAAGGTCTACGCCATCCCCGTTTCCCAGGAGATCCTCAAGAACCTGGACCCGCAGGAGCGCTTGCGCTTCCTCACCTTCTGGCGGCAGGCCATCCGGGGCCAGTAGGGGGTGGGCGTGCTGGGCCGGAGCCTCTTTTCGCCCAACCTGGCCCTTCCCCTCCTGGCGGGGTTGGTGGCGGTCTTGGTCTTGGCCCCCTTGGGCATCCTCCTCTACCAAAGCCTCCTCACCGCCCCCTTCTTCGCCCCGGTTAAGCGGCTTGCCCTCGAGGCCTACCGCTACCTCCTCCACGACCCCTACTTCTTTGAGGCCCTGAAGAACTCCTTCGCCATCGGCCTCGGCATGGTGGGGGTGGCCGTCCCCCTGGGAAGCCTCTTCGCCTTCCTGGTGACGAAGACGGACCTCCCCTTCGCCCGATTCTTTGAGCTCCTCCTCCTCGCTCCCATCTTCATCTCCCCCATCATCCTGGGCATCGGGTTCATCGTGGTCTTCGGTCCCTCGGGCCTGGTGTCTGGCCTGGTGGAGGCGGTCTTTGGCCGGGTACCCTGGACCATATACACCCTCCCCGCCATCGCCGTCATCGCCGGCCTTACCCACGTGCCCTATGTCTACCTCTACGTGGCGAGCACCATCCAGAACGTGGACGCTTCCCTGGAGGAGGCAGCCCGGGTGGCCGGGGCCAGGCCCTTCTGGGTGGCCCTAAGCGTCACCCTCCCCTTGGTCCGGCCCGCTTTGGTTTACAGCGCCGCCCTCATGCTCCTCTTGGGGTTTGAGCTTTTCGGCCTACCCCTCGTCCTCGGGGACGCCAAGGGCATCATGGTCATCACCACCTACCTCTACCGCCTCACCGCCATCACCGGCACCTCCGCTTACCACCTCATGGCGGCGGTGAGCGTGGCCATCGTGGCCATCGCCATGGCCCTGGTCCTTTTGCAACGCTACCTGGTGGGGCGGATGGAGGGGCGGTACGTGGCCATCGGGGCCCGGGGTTACCGCACGGAGCGGCTTCCCCTGGGCAGGCTCCGCTACGTCTGGGCCCTCCTTCTCGCCCTCTACCTCCTGGTGGCGGTGGTCCTCCCCGTGCTGGGCGTGGTCTTCCGGAGCCTGGTCACCAGCTGGGGGCCTGGGGTGGACCTCCGCGAGGTCCTCACCCTGGGCCACTACCTGGAGGTCTTCAAGCTTCCAAACCTCAGCCGGGCGGTGACCAACACCCTGGTGGTGGCCGCCCTAGGGGGGGTCCTGGCCCTGGGCTTTTACCTTCTCATCGCCTTGGGGATCCAGCGGGGCGGGGGGTATGGCCGGGTATTGGACTACCTGGCGGGCCTGCCTCGGGCGGTGCCGGGTATCGTGATGGGGCTCGCCTTCCTCTGGCTTTTCCTCTTCTTCAAGCCCATTGCTCCCCTGCGGAACACCCTCCTCGCCCTCATCCTGGCCTACACCGTGGTCTGGATGCCCTACGGGGTGCGCCTCCTCACCGCCGCCCTCCTCCAGGTGGGGCGGGAGGTGGAGGAGGCGGCGCGCATCGCCGGGGCCTCGCCGGTGAGGGCCTTCTTGCACGGCACCCTTCCCCTCCTCAAAGGGGGTATCCTCACCGCCTGGTTCCTCCTCTTCATCCAGTTCGTGCGGGAGTACTCCACGGGGGTCTACCTGCTCACGGCGGGCACGGAGGTGCTGGGGGCCCAGATCGTGGCCCTTTGGGGCACGGGGGCGGTGGACGTGATCGCCGCCCTGGCCACCCTCCAGGTGCTCATCGTGAGCGCGGTGTTTTTGCTGGCGAACCGCCTTGGGGTGCGGCCCCAGGGGCTTTGAGGTGCGGCCATGACGGAGAAGCGCACGACGAGCTTGCTCTCAGGGGTTAAGGGGGATGAGGCCCCCTTGGTGGTGGAGGCCCTGGAGGTGCGGCTTGGGGAGAACCCTGTCCTCAAGGGGGTGGACCTCACCGTGGCCCCCGGGGAGGTGGTGGCCCTTTTGGGTCCCTCGGGCTCCGGCAAGACCACCCTCCTCCGGGCGGTGGCGGGCCTGGTGCGCCCGAGCGGGGGCCGGATCGCCCTGGGGGACACGGTTTTCTTTGACGGAGGAAGGGGGGTCTTCCTGCCCCCAGAGCGGCGGGACCTGGGCCTCGTCTTTCAGTCCTACGCCCTTTGGCCCCACCGCACGGTCTTTGAGAACGTGGCCTATGGGCTCCGGCTTCGGAGGGTGCCGGAGAAGGAGGTGCGGGAGCGGGTGCTCCACCTCCTGGACCGCCTGGGGCTGACGGGTCTGGAGGGGCGCTACCCCGGGGCGCTTTCCGGAGGACAACAACAACGGGTTTCCCTGGCCCGGGCTCTGGCCTACAACCCCAGGCTCCTCCTTCTGGACGAGCCCCTCTCCAACCTGGACGCCAAGCTCAGGGACCAGGCCCGGGTCTGGCTCCGGGAAACCCTAAAGGCCACGGGCAAGGCCGCCCTCTTCGTTACCCATGACCAGGCGGAGGCCATGGCCATTGCCGACCGCATCGCCCTCCTGAACGAGGGCCGGGTGGAGCAGGTGGGGACGCCCGAGGAGCTTTACCGCAACCCCCGAACCCTTTTCGTGGCGGACTTCCTGGGCAACCCCAACGTGGTGGAGGCTCTGGTGGTGGTCGTGGAAGAGCCTTGGGTGCGGCTAGAGCTTTCCGGCTTCCCCGTGCGGGCACGCGCCATGGGGCCCCTGGTCCCGGGGAGGCTTGCCAAGCTGGTCCTCCGCCCCGAGGCCTTGCGCCTGGCGGGGCCTGGGGAGGCGAACGCCCTGGAGGGGGAGCTTGCCCATTCCCTCTACCTCGGGATGCACCACGAGCACTGGGTCAGGGTGGGGGAGGCCCTTCTTAGACTCCTTAGCCCCACGCCCCTTCCCGGGCCCAGGGTGCGCCTGGCCTTTGACCCCGAGGCAGCCTTGGCCTACCCCGCCCAGGGGGGATAATGGCCTCGTGGTGCGCGCCTTGGCGGTGCCGCTCCTGGCCCTGTGCTTGGGCTTAGGGGTCTTGGAGGCCTTTCGGGCAAATGGGCTCCTGTCCGAAGCCCTCCTGGCGGAAGCCCGCCGGGTGGCCGAGGCGGGAGCTTTGGGGGTGGCGCTGGAGCGCTTGGGTGGCCGGCTTACCGCTAGCCCCCCTAGCCCCTTGCCCCTCTTGGGGGAAGGGGTGGAAGGGGTAGAGGTGGGGCCCACGGGCCTTAGGGTTTGGGTCGCCCGGCCTTCGGGTCCCGTGGACCTTGTGGTGGAGCGGGCCTACCCCCTCTACCTTCCCGCCCTGGGGCCTTACCTGGTCCTTTTCCTCCTCGCTTTCCTCTGGGACAGGGCCCGGGTGCTGGGGGAGGTGCAGGGCCTACTGGGACTTTCCCTAGGGGCGGCCAAGGAGCGGCTTGCGGCTTTGGAGGCGGCCCTTGCCTCCTTGGAAGAAGGGGTGGCCATCGTCCGGGGTGGGCGCGTGGTCTACCTCAACCGGCGCGCCCTGGCCCTCCTGGGGTTGCCCGAGGGGGCCATGACCCCCTTGGCCCTGGAACGGGTGTGGCCGGCCTTGGCGGCGGCAAGGGGTGCGGAGGTCCTGCCCCTTCCCGGGGGCCGGCCTGCGAGGGTGCGGGAAAGCGCCTCCGCCGGGTACCAGGTGATCGTCTTCCAGGACCATGCGGAACTGAGACGCCTTGCGGAAAGCCTCACGCAAAGCCGCCGCCACCTGGACCTTTTGCGGGCCCAGACCCACGAGTTCCAGAACTTTTTGCACCTCCTGGGGGGTCTTTTGGAGCTCGGGCGGGTGGAGGAAGCCCTGCGGCTTTTGCGGAGCGAGGGCGAGGTGGAGGCACGGCTGGAGGAGGTGCTCGCCCGGGTGGAGCTTCCCCTTTTGGCGGCCCTCCTTTTGGGCAAGTGGCGCCGGGCCCAGGAGCTGGGCGTGGAGATGGCCTTGGAGGGGCATCTCCCTGCCCGCTACGCCCCTTTTGGGGACCTATTGGCCTCGGTTCTGGGCCAGCTTTTGGAAAACGCCCTCGAGGCGGCAGCCCAAAGGCCCGGGGGCCAGGTGCGGCTCCGCTTCCGGGCAGAGGAGGAGGGCCTCTATGTGGAGGTGCGGGACAACGGCCCGGGGCCTAAGGGAGAGGTCCTCTTCCAGCCGGAAGCCAGCGGCCGAGGGGCGGGCAGGGGCTACGGCCTGGCCCTGGCCCGTACCCTGGTGCGGGCGGCAGGGGGGGAGCTGGGGTACCGGCGGGAGGAGGGTTGGACCGCTTTCTGGGTAGCCTTCGGTAGGCTATGGACCGAGCGCTCATCGTAGAGGACGATCCTCGGGTGGCCTCTTTGCACCGGGCCTTTCTGGAGGCGGAGGGGGTCCAGGTGGTGGGGGTTGCAGGTAGCCTCGAGGGGGCCCTCTCCGCCCTGGCGCTGGAGCCCGATCTGGTCCTTCTGGACCTCTACCTCCCGGACGGCCACGGGCTGGACCTCTTGCCCGCCCTGGTGGGCACCTACGTCATCGTCATCACCGCTGCCAAGGACGTGCCCACCGTGGAGCGGGCCCTTCTGGGCGGGGCCATGGACTACCTGGTGAAGCCCTTCGGGCAAAGCCGTCTGAAGGAGGCGCTAAGCCGCTACCGCGCCTTCCGCGCCCTCAAGAAGAAGGACGAGGTTTCCCAAGCGGACCTGGACCGCCTCCTCGCCCGCAGGCGGACGCCCAAGGGTCTGGACCCCCTTACCCTGGAACGGGTGCTCGCCCTCTTTCAGGGCCGGGAGACCCTCACCGTGGAGGAGGTGGCCCTGGCCCTGGGCCTCTCCCGGGTCACCGCCTGGCGCTACCTGGAGGGGATGCGGCGGGAAGGGCTCTTGGAGGGAGAGGTGGACCCTCGGGGCCAGGGGCGCCCCCTGAGGCGCTACCGCTTGGCGGGGGGTTGAGCCGCCTCCCCCCCGGTCCTTTCCCGGTACCAAAAGGCGCTCCGCTTGGGGATGCGCCTGCCCGAGGCGAAGTCCACGTAGAGGAGCCCGAAGCGCTTCGTGTAGCCGTGGGCCCACTCAAAGTTGTCCAGGAGGCTCCAGACGAAGTAGCCCTTAAGGGGCACTCCTTCGGCCTTGGCCTTCAGGGCCGCCTCCAGGTGCGCCTCCAGGTAGGCCACCCGCTCGGGGTCTTCCACCACCTCCTCCCCCCGCCAGAGGTCCGGGTAGGCGGCCCCGTTTTCCGTGATGAAGAGGGGCCAGGGGGTTTCCTGGGCGAGGCGCTTTAGGAGACGGTAAAGCCCCTCGGGGTAGACCTCCCAGCCCATGGCCGTGGTGGGCCGCTCCGGGGGGAGGTAGCGCACGGGATAGGGGCCCTCCCCCCGGGCCACGCGGGCCCGGGTGTAGTAGTTCACCCCCAGGAAGTCCAGGGGCCTTGCCATGCGCTCCAGGTCCTTGGGGTGGATGGGCACGCTGGGTGGGTTGGCGAAGGGGCTTTCCGGGTAGCCCCGGCCCAGGAGAAGGTCCAGGAAGAAACGGTTGTGGTAGCGGTCCGCTCGGTCCACGGCCTCCTCGTCCTCTCCCTCCACCCAGGTGAAGTTGAGGACGATGCCCACCTGTTTGGCCCCGGTTGCCCGTAGGGCCTCCACCGCCAGGCCGTGGCCCAGGAGGAGGTGGTGGGCGGCGCGGAGGGCGGCCTCGAGGTTCCTGAGGCCCGGGGCGTGCTCCCCCGTGAAGTGGCCTAGGAAAGCGCTACACCAGGGCTCGTTGAGGGGAGCGAAGTAGGGCACGCGGTCGGAAAGGGCCCGGGCTACCAGGGCGGCGTACTCGGCGAAGGCGTAGGCGGTCTCCCGGCTCCGCCACCCGCCCCGCTCCTCCAAGGCCCAGGGGAGGTCCCAGTGGTAGAGGGTGAGGAAGGGGGTGATCCCCTCCGCCAATAGGGCGTCCACCAGGCGGTCGTAAAAGGCGAGGCCCTTGGGGTTAATGCGCCCCTTGCCCTCGGGGAGGATCCGGGGCCAGGCCACGGAGAACCGGTAGGCCTTTAGGCCCAGCCAGCGCATCCAGGCTATGTCCTCCCGAAAGCGGCGGTAATGGTCGCAAGCGGGTTCGCCTGAGCTCCCGTCGCGGATGGCTCCTGGGCGTTGGCTAAAGACATCCCAAATGGAGGGGCCCCGCCCGTCCTCCCTCGTGGCCCCTTCCACTTGGTAAGCGCTGGTGGCCGCTCCAAAGAGAAAGCTTTCCTTTTCCACAAGATACCTCCTATCCCTTGACCGCCCCCGCCGTGAGGCCCTGGATGAGCCAGCGCTGCACCAGGAAGAAGAGGAAGAGAACGGGCAGCGTGGCCACGGTGGCGGCGGCCATCACCAGGTCGTAGCGGTTTTGGAAGTTACCCACAAAGTTGCGGATGCCCACGGGAATGGTGGCGGTGGCCTCGGTGGTGAGGATTTGGGCGAAGAGGAGCTCGTCCCAGGCGGTGAGGAAGATGTAGACGGCGGTGGCGGCGATGCCCGGCAGGGCCAGGGGCAGGATTACCCGGTGGAAGGCTTGGAAAGGGGTGGCCCCATCCACCAGGGCTGCTTCCTCCAGCTCCTTGGGTATGGAGGCGAAGAAGCCCCGGAGAATCCAGATACTCATGGGCACAAAGAAAGCGGTGTAGGTGAGGACCAGGCCCGAGTAGCTCCCCACGAGCCGCACCTCGAGGCCCCACGCCTCCCTGGCCCAGTTCTGGAAGGCGATGTACATGATGTAGATGGGGATGAGGAAGAGGATCCCCGGGATTACCTGGGTGAGGAGCACGCTTCCCCCGAAGAGCTCGGCTCCAGGGAAACGGAACCGCGCCAGGGCGTAGCCCGCCAGGGTGGCCACCCCCAAGGCGAAGAGGGTGGTGAGGCCGCAGACCAAGAGGGAGTTCTTGAGGTACTGGAAAAAGGGCAGGGCCCGCCAGATCTCCAGGTAGTTGCCCCACTGGGGCACCTTGGGGAAGAGGCTCCCCGTGGCCGCCTCCAGCTGGGTCATCAAGGAGGTGTTCACCATCCAGAGGATGGGGAAGAGTTGCCCTGCTAGGCCTAGGACCAGGACGCCCCAGGCGCCCCACGCAAGCCAACGTTCCTCGCGCACCGTTCACCTCGCTTTCAGGTCTTCCCGGAAGACCCGGTACCAGAAGAGGATGAGGAGGAGGGTCAAGAGCATGTACAGGGTGCTGGCGGCAGCCCCCAGGCCGAAGTTCCACATGCCGAAGGTGTTCCGGAAGAGGTTGGTCATGAGGAGGTCCCCCCATTCCCCGGGATAGCCGGCCCCGTGGCCGAACATCATGTAGACGATGTTGAAGCTGTAAAGCGTGCCGAGGAGGCCGTAGAGGAGCAGGATGGCCGTCACGGGCCGGAGGAGGGGCCAGGTGATGTGCCGGAAGCGTTGCCAAGGCGTGGCCCCATCCACCTTGGCCGCCTCGTAGAGCTCCTGAGGGATGGTTTGGAGGGCCGCCAGGTACGTGACCATGACGAAGGGCCAGCTCCGCCACACCGTGGGGAGGACGATGGCGAAGAAGGTGAGGGGGCCGATGAGCCAGTGGGGCTTCTCGGGCAGGAGGTGGAGCACGTCCACGAGGAGGGTGTTGATCACCCCGTTTTTGAGCCACATGAACCCCCACAGGAGTCCCACCACGTAGCTCGGCACCACCCAGGGGAGGAGAAAAAGGGTTCGCCAAAGCCCTCTAAGGAGCAGGGGTCGGTTGAGCACGTGGGCGAAGAGGAGCCCCAGGGAGAGGGTGAGGGCGTTGACCACCAGGGCGTAGAGCAGGGTGGTGCGCACGGCGTAGAGGAAGCCCGTGCGGAAGGTGGACTGGGGGTCAAAGAGGATTTCCCGGTAGTTCGCCAGGCCCACGAAGGGGGCGCTGAGGTAGAGCCTTAGGGTGCTTAGCTTCAGATCCAGGAACCCCATGTAGATACCCTGGAGCATGGGGCCGTAGTGGACGAGCACCATGCCCAGGAGGGCGGGAGCCACGAAGAGGTAGGCGAGGCCGTGGCGTTGCCAGAATTTTGCTAGACCCATGATGTTTAAGGAAGGGGGGCATACGCCCCCCTTTCTGCTACCTCAAGGCGCTATTGATGGCGGCGGAGGCCTTGTCCATGAGGTCCTTCAGGCCTTCCTGGGTAAGCCGCTTCTGCGCCACCAGGTCCCAGGCCATGCCCAGGTGTTGCACCGCCAGGTTCTCCACCCCGCCCCAGCCTGCCAAGGTGGGGTAGGTGCGGCCGAACTGGGCCGCCTGGACGAAGACCCGCATGAGGGGGTTCCCCTGGACCTCGGGGGCGTTCCAGGCGGCGCGTAGGGCGGGGAGCATGCCGCTCATGCGGGCGTAGGTGACCTGGGCCTCGGGGCTTCCCAGGTACTTCAGGAGCTCCTTGGCCAAATCCTTGTTCTTGGAGAAGTTGAAAAGGGCCAGGTTGGAGCCCCCGAAGAAGGTGTACCGCCCCCTGGGGCCTGCGGGGTAGGGGGCTACCCCCAGGTTCTTGGCGGCTACCCGCTCGGCGAACCCCCCCTTGGCCTCGGGCACCTGGGCCCGCTGGATCATCCAGGGGCCGCTGGCGAAGACGGCGCACTTCCCCGCCTGGAAGTCGGCCTCAATCTGCGCCGTGTTCTTCTCCAGGCTTTCGGCGGGGACGTAGCCCTTTTGCGCCAGGGAGAGGAAGAAGTAGAGGCCCTGGAGGCTTTCGGGGGTGTTCAGGGCGCTTTGCCACCTTCCCTGCGCCTGGCGCACCACATCGCCCCCTGCGCCCCAGATCCAAGGGGCGGCGTTGTGGAGGACGTCCCAGGAGTTCTTGCCCGGGGTGCACAAGGGGGCGAGGCGCCCCTTGGTTTCTGGGTCGGTGAAGGAGGAGGCGGCGAGCCGGGCAAGCCCCGCCTCAAAGTTTTGCCAGTTGGCGAACATCTGGGAGGGGTTCACCCCCGCTGCCTGGAGGGCGTCCGTCCGGTAGTAGAAGGCCCTGAGCTCGGAGAACCAGGGCAGGGCGGTGGCCCTGGTGCTTCCCGCCAAGCGGGTGGTGTTCCACACGGCGGGCAGGTAGGCGTTTTGCCCGCCGAGGGCCTGGAGCACGTCGTCCAAGGGCTCCAACACTCCCATGGCGCTGATGGCCCCCACCCAGGTGGTGCCGAGCTGGGTGATGTCGGGCCCCACGCCGCTCGTGGCGGCGGCGGTGATGCGGGTCCAGGCCACGCCCCAGTCCAGGACCGTGACCTTTACCTGCACGTTGTTGGCCCGTTCAAAGGGAGCCACCAGGGCCTTGAAGTCCTCTGCCGGTTGGGCGCTGTTGGGCATGATCCAGACCTCGAGGGTCCGTTGCGCAAGACCGAGGGAAAGGGCGAAGAAGAGTGTTGAAAGCGCTTTCTTCCACATAGAAACCTCCTTCTAGGCAAACCCGTCCCTTGGGACGGTCCGAAGGCCTAAAGCCGAAGGGCCTGCGTTTCCTTCAGGCTCCCACCTCCTTCACCGAACTCCTTTCCACCAGCTGGAGGGGGATGGGGAAGAGGGTGGGCACTTCCCCTTCCAGCAGGGCTTTCAGAGCTTGGGCCAGGGCGCGGCCTATTTCCCGTGCCGGCTGGCGCACCGTGGTCAGGGGAGGGATCTGGTAGGCGGCCAGGGGAATATCGTCAAAACCCACCAAGGAAACGTCTTCCGGAACCTTGATCCCACGCTCATAGAGGTAGAGCCGGGCCCCTATGGCCGTCTGATCGTTGGCGGCGAAGACGGCGGTGGTATCGGGAAAGCGGGCGAAAAGCTCCTTGGTCGCCTCGTAACCCCCATCCTCTTGGAGGTTGCCGTAGACCACCCGGGGTGCAAGCCCCGCCTCCCGCATGGCCTTGCGGTAGCCTTGGAGGCGCTCGCGCACGTCGGCGCCGCCGCGGTGGCTGGAGATGTGGGCAATGTGGCGGTGCCCCTTCTCCAGGAGGTACCGGGTGGCCCGGTAGGCGGCTTCCCGGTTGTCCAGGACCAAGGACCAGGTCTGGGGCCCCGTGAGGGCCTGGCCGAAGGCCAGGACGGGGACGCCTAGGGGCTTGAGGGCGGACTCCTCCAAGGAGGTGCCGAGGAGGACCACCGCCTCCACCCGGTGGCCCCGGAGGAAGTCCAGGGCTTCCAGCTCCCGCACCAGGCTCCAGTGCCCGGGTACGGCGATGGGGCGGAAGGGGGTGGCCTCCAGCTCCAGGGTGATGGCCTCGAGGATGGGCCCATAGAAAGGGCTCCCGAAATCGGGCAAGAGGATGCCCACGGCGTACGAACGCCCCTTGGCCAAGCTTTGCGCCAGGGGGCTTGGCGTGTAGCCCAGTTCCTCTATGGCCTGGAGCACCGCCCGAACCTTTTCCCGGGACACCCGGGCGGTGCCGTTGAGGACGCGGGAAACGGTGGCAGGCGAAACCCCGGCGCGGCGGGCCACCTCGGCGATGGTGGGGTGCGTGCGGGTCATGGTTTGGAACCTAGGGTAGCACGGCTTGAAAGCGCTTGCAAGAGGGGTCAAGGCTGAGCTCTAATCACTTTGTTCCGTAGGGGCTTGACAAGGGAAAACAAAGAGGGGGTTGTGTAAGGTATGCGAACCCACAACCCCCTCCTCCAGGCTACCACCACCTGGGTCCACACGGTCTTCCATCCCCTCAGAAAACCCGCGCGCACCAACTTGGCCCTCTTCCTCTCCGCTCCCCTTGACCCGACCCTCTCCAACCTCGCCCGCAGAACCCCCCTGCCCACCCTCGCCCAAAGCCGCCTCAACCGCCTCTGGCGCTTCCTCCACCACCCCACCCGGCAAAACCCCTGGACCCTCACGGCCCACCTCCTCCTCCTCGCCCCCCGCCTCGCCTAAGGAAGCCTGCTTCCCATCCTCGTGGACTGGACCCCAGGGGAGGATGGGAAGCATCAGGTCCTGGTGGCCGCCCTCCCCAAGGGAGGGAGGGCCCTGGGGGTGGCCTTCGCCCTCCATCCCCTCTCCCCCTTCCCCAGCCAGAGCCGGGTGGAGGAAGCCTTCCTCCTCCGCTTGGGCCGCCAGGTCCAGGCCCTAGGGTATGTCCCCCTCTTCCTCCCCGACCGGGGCTTTGACCGGGTCTCCCGGATAGGCAGGAGGAACGAGCATGGGTTTCCTCCTGGGGCTACGGGGCCACCGGGAGGGGGAGATGGAGAAGGGGGAACGCTTCCTCTCGGGACCTAAAGGGGCAGGGGGTGGTGCGATCTGAGGGGCATAGCCTTTTCCGCCTGGCTTGCCTCCTTCTGGCGGAGGGTCCTCCTTCCCTGCAGGGCGTGGTGGTGCGGGTGCTTGGGGGTCTTTCCCGGCAACTGGCACGGGGGCGGGGAAAGTGATGAGAGCTCAGAGGCCGGGGGGGTTGACATTTGGGATGTTCCGCGATACATTTACTTTGAGTCGGGAAAAAAAAGAAAGGCTTCTCAAACTCCTGGTCAACCCCTTCCCGGCTCGGTAGGAGGTTGCGTATGCGGAATGGGTGGCTTGGTGTTCTGGTGCTGCTGGTGTTTGCAGGTGGGGTTTGGGCCCAACAACGCCCCTTGGTAGTAGGTGTAAGTTGGGCCAACTTCCAGGAGGAGCGTTGGCGGCGGGATGAAGCGGCCATCAAGGAGCAGCTGGCTCGCATGGGCGCTCAGTATGTGAGCACCGATGCGCAAAGTTCTGCAGAAAAGCAGCTTAACGATGTGGACAGCCTTATTTCCCGAGGGGTAAACGCCCTCATCATCCTCGCTTGGGACAAGGACGCTATTCTTCCTGCGGTCCAAAAGGCTCGCGCAGCTGGCATCCCCGTGGTGGCTTATGACCGCCTAATTGCCGATCCATACGCCTTCTATATTTCGTTTGACAACGTGGAGGTGGGGAGGCAACAAGCCCGTGCTGTGTACCAGGTGCGGCCTCGAGGGAACTATGTCTTCATCCTAGGTGCGCCCACGGATCCTAATGCAGATCTGTTGCACCAAGGACATCTTGAAGTCTTACAACCTGCCATTGACCGGGGTGAGATTCGCGTAGTGGGCAAACAGTATACGGAGGGTTGGCGTCCGGAAGTTGCCCAGCGCAACATGGAACAGATTCTGGCAGCCAACCGAAATCAAGTGGATGCAGTGGTAGCCTCCAATGACGGTACCGCAGGGGGTGTGATTGCGGCCCTGGCTTCGGTGGGGTTGGCCGGGCGTGTACCCGTTTCCGGCCAGGACGGCGATTGGCCTGCTTTGAACCGGGTGGCTCGAGGATTGCAGACCGTAAGCGTCTGGAAGGATGCCCGAGAGCTTGGACGTCGGGCTGCAGAGATCGCAGTGCTCCTAGCTCGGGGGACTCGTCCGGACCAAATCCCGGGTGCTCAGAGGTTCCGCGTTCCGGGGGATCCTAGAGGTACCGTGGTGAACGCAGTGCTGTTGCGGCCTATTCCTATTACACGCGACAACTTGCATATCGTCCTCGAGGCCGGTTGGATCACGAAAGAAGCGCTTTGCCAGGGTGTAAGCGGGCCGCAGGCGCCCGCAGTTTGCCGCTAGGCCTAAGGGGGCTCAGGGGAAGTCCCCTGAGCCCCTTTTGGAGGAGCCATGAACGCCATGTACCCTTCAGATAAGGTAGGGAAAAGTCCCCGTGCCGACATGGGCACATACTCGCAAAATGCCTTCCTTCTTTTCGTTCTAGGACTTCTCTGGATTGTCTTTCATCTAATGACCTTGGGCCAACCGGGCAAGTTTCTATCCCCCCAAAACCTTTGGAACCTTTCCGTACAAACCGCCGTGGTAGCCATCTTGGTAGGGGGAATGGTCCTGGTCATTGTGGCCCGGCAGATTGACCTTAGCGTGGGATCGCTTTTGGGTTTCACCGGGATGGCCATGGCTCTTTTGCAAGCGGTCCCGCCCATTGGCCAAGGATGGCCCTGGCCCCTAGCCCTTTTGGTGGGCCTGCTCCTGGGGGCTGGGGCGGGCCTTTTACAAGGGTATCTGATCGCCTATCTTGGGGCTCCTTCCTTTATCGTTACCATGGCTGGGCTCCTTGTTTTCCGTAATGCTGCCTACTTGATTGCCGAAGGTCGGACCGTAGGCCCTCTTCAGGACGAGTTTCTGATTCTGGGCGGGGGACTCCAAGGTTCGATCGGGCCTTTTTGGTCTACGGTGGTTACCCTTCTGGCCTTGGCCTACACCCTCTGGGCTGTATGGCGTGGCCGGTGGCTTCGGCAACGCCATGGTCTTTCCGTGCGCCCCCTTTGGGTGGACCTCGCTGTAACCCTCTTCCTGGGTTTGGTTTTTGGGAGCTTTCTCTGGGTCATGAACAGTTTTCCTCACCCTGTTACGGGCCAAGGCCGGGGGATCCCTGTGCCCGTACTCATTGCCCTTGGTGTCCTCGTGCTTCTCCATTGGGTATCCCAGCGCACGCGTTTTGGCAGGTATGTGTACGCTATCGGCGGCAATCCTGAGGCGGCCCTGTTAGCGGGCATTCCTGTTCGCCGTGTCCAAGTTCTGGTGTTTGGTCTAATGGGCTTCCTCGCCGCCCTGGCTGGGGCAGTGCAAGCGGCACGACTTGCCTTTGTGCCCACGGGCATGGGCACGCTGCTGGAGCTGTACGTGATAGCTGCTGCTGTGGTGGGAGGTACTTCGTTGGCTGGGGGAAGCGGAACCATTCTTGGGGCGGCGCTGGGGGCCTTGATCATGTCTAGTCTGCAAAACGGTTTGGTGTTAATGGGCGTCCCTACAGAGTGGCAGAACCTAATCCTAGGTGTGGTCTTGGTGGTGGCTGCCGTGTGGAACGCTAGGTTTCACCGGAGGCGGACATGAGCCTACCGCTGTTGCGCGCGGAAAACGTATCCCTACGTTTTGGTGGGCTGCAAGCTTTGGACAGGGTATCCTTTGATCTCCACGAGGGCGAGGTTCATAGCTTGGTGGGGCACAATGGGGCGGGAAAGACCACCTTCATCCGGGTCTTAGCGGGGGTTTACACCCCACAGGAAGGGAGGATCCTCCTGCGGACTGGGGGCGGGCTCGAGGAGGTGCGCTTTACCTCCCCAAGAGATGCGCAGCGTTTTGGCATTGAAACCATTCATCAGAACCTGGCCTTGGCTGATAATTTGGATGCAGTAGCCAACGTTTTTTTGGGTCGGGAACGCGTTCGGCATCTTTCTCTGGATGAGGAATTCATGGAGACGGAGGCGAGAAGGGTATTGGAGCGGGTAGGAGCGAGGCTACCTTCCCTCAGGGTCCCGGTGCACCGCCTCTCGGGGGGCCAGCGCCAAGCGGTGGCCATTGCCCGGGCCCTACTCTTCCGGGCAAAGGTCCTGATCATGGATGAGCCCACCGCCGCCCTTGGCCCGGGGGAAACGGCTCGGGTCAAAGCGCTCATCCGCGCTCTCCGCGAGGAGGGTCTGGGTATTGTCCTCATTAGTCACGATCTCCACGACGTCTTTGACCTAAGCGACCGGATTACGGTGATGAAGGGAGGCAGGGTGGTGGGAACGGTGCGGGCCTGCGAGAGCACCCAGGAGGAGGTGTTGGGGATGATTTTGGCTGGAGAGCCCAAGAGGTAGGCAGGGATTTGGGAAAATGCGGACCAGTATGCCTAACGCTTCCGAAATCCCCAAAGGCGGTACCCGGCAGCTTCGTCGTTGGCACAAGGCTAGGATTCTGGACCTGTTGCGTAAGCAACCCGGGCTTTCTCGGAGCGACCTAGCCAGACACCTAGAGCTCTCTCCCTCAGCCGTTACGGAGGCCGTGGCCGAGCTTCTAGAAGAGGGCCTCCTCTTGGAACGGCCCCTCCCTCCCCAGGGCCAGGGCCGGCCTTCCATCGCCCTCGAGGTAGAGGGCGAAAGGAACGTGGTCCTTGCCTGGGAAATAGATGTGGACCGGATGGCGGTGGCCCTTATGAGCCTAGCGGGGGACGTGCGGGTAAAGACGGTCCTGCCCCCGGCGCCGAGGGACCCTCAAGAGGCGCTAGCCCTTTTGGCGGCAACCACGTACCCCTTGCTTTCGGGCAGGCGGGTTCTCGGCGTAGGCGTCGCTGTGCCGGGCCTTGTGGAACCCGAAGAAGGTCACTTGACCCTAGCACCCAACCTGGGCTGGCAAGACCTGGCCTTGGGGGAGATGGCACAGAAGGCTCTGGCAAGCTTGGGGCTTGCAGAAGTTCCTCTCATAGTGGAAAACGAGGCGAATGCCGCAGCGTACGGCCTTTATGCCTTGGGGGGGTGGGAGGTAGGCCACTGCGTGTACCTGAACCTGGGCGTAGGCGTGGGAGGCGGCGTCGTGGTAGACCGGAAGGTTTACCACGGGGCCCGTTTTCACGCAGGTGAGGTGGGCCATATTCCCCTGAACCCCGATGGGCCTTCCTGTGGTTGTGGCAAACAAGGATGCGCCGAAGTCTATTTGAGCTTTCGCCGGTGGAACGCGAACGCCTCCAAGGAACTTCTGGCGGAGATAGGGGACAAGCTGGCGCACCTTTGCGCCATCGTGTTGAGCACGCTAGATCCGAACCTCATCGTGCTAGGAGGACCTTTGGTGGGGGCCACAGGGGAGGAGCTTCTTCGCGAGGTTCGTCAAAGGCTCCCTAAATACGCCTTGCGGGTTCACTCTCCTGAGCAAGTTGTTCTTTCCCCTTTTGGGCGGGAAGCCGCTCTTCTGGGGGCAGGCGCTTTGGCTGCTGCCCAGTTCATAGATCAAATGGCTTTTGTGGAGGTGGTTTAGATGTACGAGCCTAAACCGGAGCACAAGTTCACATTTGGACTTTGGACGGTGGGTAATGTGGGCCGGGATCCCTTTGGGGATGCGGTTCGGGAAAAGCTTGATCCAGTTTACGTCGTGCAGAAGTTGGCGGAGCTTGGGGCTTATGGGGTGAACCTGCACGACGAGGACCTCGTCCCCAGGGATACGCCGCCTCGGGAGCGGGACCAAATCCTTCGTCGGTTTAGGAAAGCCCTTGAGGAAACCGGTCTCCGGGTCCCCATGGTTACCGCAAACCTCTTTTCCGACCCTGCCTTCAAGGACGGTGCCTTTACGAGCCCAGACCCATGGGTCCGGGCCTATGCGCTTCGCAAGAGCTTGGAAACGATGGACTTAGGCGCGGAGTTAGGAGCGGAGATCTACGTGGTTTGGCCCGGGAGGGAGGGAGCGGAGGTAGAAGCTACGGGCAAAAGCCGTCATGTGTGGGAGTGGATGCGGGAGGCGCTCAACTACATGGCTGCTTACGCCAAGGACCAAGGTTATGGGTACCGCTTCGCTTTGGAACCAAAGCCCAACGAACCTAGGGGCGACATCTATTTCGCCACGGTGGGAAGCCTTCTGGCCTTTATCTACACCCTCGAGGACCCTGACCGCTTTGGCCTCAACCCCGAGTTTGCGCACGAAACCATGGCAGGGCTAAACTTCGTCCACGCAGTGGCTCAGGTCCTGGAGGTGGGTAAGCTTTTCCATATAGACCTTAACGATCAGAGGATGAGCCGGTTTGACCAGGACCTCCGCTTCGGCGCAGAAAACCTGAAAGCTGCCTTCTTCTTGGTAGACCTCCTGGAGCACTCCGGCTACCAGGGTCCCCGCCATTTTGACGCCCATGCCCTGAGGACAGAGGATGAAGAAGGGGTTTGGGAATTTGCCCGGGGATGCATGCGTACGTATTTGATCCTAAAGGAGAAGGCCCAGGCCTTCCGGCAGGACCCCGAGGTTCAAGCCTTGCTTGCGGAGTATTACCGGGCGGACAAGGAAGCCTTGGCCCTTCTTGGCTCCTATAGCCGGGAAAAGGCGGAGGCCTTGAAGCGTGCGGATATTCCCTTGGAAGGGGTGCGGCGAAGGGGATACGCGTTGGAGCGGTTGGACCAACTTGCGGTGGAACACCTTCTCGGGGTACGCGGATGAAGGCGGTTGTGGGGCTGGACTTGGGTACCAGCGGGCTGAAGGGGGTGATTCTGGACGAGAGGGGCCAAAAGCTGGCCGATGCCCGGGCCAGCTATCCCCTGCATGTTCCCCAACCGGGTTGGACCGAGCAGGATCCCCGCGATTGGGCGAAGGCCTTGAGGGAGGTCCTCGAGGCCCTCACGTCCAGGCTCCCCCAAGTAGAGGTGGTGGCTATCGGTCTTTCTGGGCAGATGCATGGGGCCGTGTTCCTTGACCGGGAGGGGGAGCCAATACTTCCGGCTCCTCTTTGGAATGACCAGCGCACGGCGGAGGAGGCCAAGTGGATAGAGGAGGTGATCCCTCGTCCCGAGCTGATCCGGCGCACGGGCAATCCGGCTATCACCGGTTTCCAACTCCCCAAGATTGTTTGGCTTAAGCGTAAGCGTCCCGACTTGTTTCGGCGGGTCTATAAGGTGTTATTGCCCAAAGACTACCTGGGTTTCCTCCTTACCGGGAACTGGGCCACGGAATACTCCGACGCTTCCGGCACCGGGGCCATGGCGATCCGGGAACGGGTTTGGGACGAAGAGCTGCTTAGGGCGCTTGGGCTAGCCGTTTCCCTTCTCCCCGACCTTGGGGAAAGCCACCGCGTGGTGGGAGGGCTCCGGCCGGAGTGGGCTCGAGCGGTTGGTCTCAGGACAGGTACCCCCGTGGTGGCGGGAGCCGGGGACAACGCCGCCGCTGCCATTGGGCTAGGGGTTTCCCGCTATCGGCCGGGCACCGGTAGCGTTTCCTTGGGCACGAGTGGGGTCATCTTCCTTCCCATTGAAGCGCCTTTGCCCGATCCTGAGGGACGGATCCACCTTTTTTGCCACGCTGACGGTGCCTACCACCTTCTAGGGGTAACCCTGAGCGCCGCGGGGAGCTTGGAATGGCTTCGCCGACTTTTCCCCGAGGTTTCGCTAAAGGAGCTCCTTGCGGAGGCGGAGAAGGTTCCTTTGGGAGCGCAGGGGCTTTACTTTCTCCCGTTCTTGGCGGGAGAGCGGAGCCCCTATTTGGAGCCGGCGTTGCGGGGCGCTTTCTTGGGTCTTTCCTTGGTGCATGAACGCGGCCATTTGGTGCGGGCGGTCCTGGAAGGGGTGGCCCTAAGCTTAGGGGTTGTTTATGAGGTAATGCGTTCCTTGTCGCAAGCCGAAGCGTTTCTGGTCACCGGCGGAGGTTCGGCCTCTAGCCTTTGGCTAAGCCTCTTGGGAGGAGCTCTACAGGTTCCCCTTTACCAGGTTGTGGGCGAGGAAGGAGCTGCCCGGGGAGCGGCCATCCTGGCTATGGTAGGGGGAGGGGTGTACCCGGACCTCGAGGCCGCCCTTCAGGCAACCCGGTTGCCGGAGGTAGCGGTAACCGAGGTAGATCCAGGCGTTCGCCAGCTTCTTCCAGAATACGAGGCCTGGGTGTCCATGCTTCTGGAACGTTATCGGAGGTCCTAAGTGCTTGGCGAAAATCTAAATAGGCTCCGGCTTTGGATGCGAACCCAGGGGTTCTCCCGCTTCTACGTCGCCCGCCCTGAGAACTTCGCCTGGCTCACCGGGGGTAGCAACACCCTGGGGTTCGGGGAGGGGGTGGCGTACTTGGAAATCGGGGAAGAGCTTCTCCTTCACACGAGCCGCATAGAACACCCCCGGATGGCGGAGGAGGAGGTCCCCGGGCTTCCCGTGCGAGTGCACCCGTGGTACGCCTTCCCGCCCCCGGGTAGCCCGAACGACCTCGAGCACGACCTCACGTTCCTCCGGCTCACCCTCTCCAAGAAGGCGCAGGAGGCCTTTCACCGCCTGGGAAAGGAGGCGGCGGAGGCGGTGGGGGAGGTGGTCCGGGGGGCAAAGCCCACTTGGAGAGAGCGGGAGCTAGCGGGGGCCTTAGCCGAGGCCCTCTGGGGACGAGGAATCCGCCCGCAACTCCTCCTGGTGGCGGGGGAGGAGCGGCTTTTTCGGCACCGCCACCCCCTGCCTAAGGACCGGCCCCTGGGGCGGAGCTTCATGGCGGTGGTTTGCGCCGAGCGGGGAGGTCTCGTTGCCAACCTCACGCGGATGGTCAACCTGGGGGACGGGGAGGTGGAGGCCCGCTACCGCAAGGTTTTGGAGGTGGAAGAGGCGGCCTTGGACGCTTCCCGGCCGGGGGCCAAGCTGGGGGAGGTTTTCGCTGCCCTCCAAGCGGCCTACGAGCGGGTGGGCTTTCCTGGGGCCTGGGAGGAGCACCACCAAGGGGGCGTGGGCGGGTACCGGTCCCGGGAGGCCATCGCCGTGCCGGGCCACCCTTTGACCCTGGAGGAGGGGATGGCCTTGGCCTGGAACCCGAGCCTTGCTGGGGCCAAGGTGGAGGACACCTTTCTCCTGACTGGGGAGGGGCTTCTCAACCTGACGGAGGATCCCCGTTGGCCCACGGTGCGGGTGGGGGGCAGGGCCAGGCCTGACCTTTGGCGGGGAGATGGGTGAGGCCCGAGAGGGGCATCGGGTGTTCTCAGCGCAACCCGTGGACCACGCCCCCAGTAGGTAGGGGCCAAAGTTCCCGGCTCGGAGGTGGTCACCCTCTCCCGCACCCAGATCCTCACCGCCCTCAACAAGCGGGAAAACTGGTACCTGGTGGTGGTCGAAACGGATGGGCAGAGGGCCTTGCGCATCCACTACGTCCCTCCCTTCATGGGTGAGCCCGACTTCGCCGCCACCAGCGTCTCCTACGACCTCAAGCAGGTCCTGGATCGGGCGGTGCGGGTGGTGGAGGTGGCGAAATGATACGCCCGTATAGCAGGCTCCGAGCTTGTTATACAAAAGGGGGGGTTTAGTATCATAAGCCCCGTGCGCCCCGAAGCCTTCTCACCCCAGGCCCCGGGCAAGCTCCTTTCCATTGGGCAAGGCGCCTACGCCTTCCTCCCCGACCCCTTGCCGCCCCCTTTGGAATGGACAGCGCCTTTGGTCCGCCTCCTGGACGAGGCGAGGGGGAGCCTCGGCGAGCTGGCGGGCCTTCTGCACACCCTGCCTAACCCATACCTTTTCATCCGGCCTTTCATCCACAAGGAGGCCGTGCTCTCATCGCAGATTGAGGGTACCCAAGCGAGCATGGTGGACGTGTACGCCCTCGAGGTCCAGGCCCCTCTTTTTCCACCCCCAGAGTTGCGGGAGGATGCCAAGGAAGTCCTCAACTACATTCGCGCCCTGGAGCGAGGGAGCGAGCTCCTAAAGGAACTTCCCCTTTCCCTGCGGCTCCTCAGGGAGATGCACGCTGTTCTCCTGCAAGGGGTACGGGGCCAAAGCCGGGCCCCGGGCGAGTTCCGGCGAACGCAGAACGGGATTGACTTCCCGGGGCGCACTTGTAGCCCAAGTTTCCCATCTAAGGGGCCGTGGCACGCATTTGGCTAAGATGGGGGCGTGGGTCGTTTCTTCGTTGGCCTTTTTCTTCTAATTCTCGCCCTTTGGGCGTTGGGAAAGCTTTATCCCCTTTTCCTTTGGGTCTTCCTAGCCTTCACCTTGGCGGCCGCTTTGGACCCCCTGGTGGGCGTGCTTCGCCGTTTTCTACCCCATCCCTCGGCGGTGGTCCTGGCTTACCTGGGGGTCCTAGGGGTCCTGGCCTTAGGGCTTTACCTGGTGGCGCCCCTTTTGGCCCGGCAGTTCCGCAACCTGAGCGAGGTCCTGCCCCAGGCCTTCGCCTTTCTTCAGGGGAACCTGGGGCTTTCCGGCTCCGGGCTTCTTTCCTCCCTGGCTCCCTCCTTCCACATCGCCGGGGACCTCCTCCTGCGGGTAGGGGAGACCGTGTCCGGCCTGGTCTTGGCCCTGGTTCTGGCGGTGATGATCAGCCTCGAGCCCCACCTGGTGCCCCGGGCGGCCCCTTACCTCCCGGGGGACGGCTGGTCGGAGGTGCTGGAGGGCACCTGGCGCCGCCTGGGATACTGGGCCCGCGCCCAGTTCCTCATCGCCCTAAGCTTCGCCCTCCTTTTCGGGGGTTGGCTCTTCGCCCTGGGGGTGCCGAGCCCCTTCGCCCTTGGGTTCCTCGGGGGGGTGCTGGAGGTGATCCCCTTCGTGGGGGGGATCACGGCGGCGTTGCTGGCAAGTCTGGTGGCCCTTTCCTCCTTAGGGCCCCTAAGCGCCCTTCTCGTCCTGGCAGGCTATGGGGGTATCGCCCTCCTGGAGGGGAAGGTTCTCATCCCCCTCATCTATGGGCGGACCGTGGGGTTCCACCCCGCCCTGGTCCTCCTCGCCATTTTCGCCTTTGGCAAGCTCTTCGGCCTCCTGGGCATCTTCCTCGCCGTGCCCATGACGATCCTCGCCTCAGGGCTTCTTTCCCGCTGGCGCCGCTAGCCCCCCACGTGGACCACGGGCCGCCGCCGGGGGTCGGCCTCCACCCGGCGCAGGATCTCGTGGGTGAGGGTGGGTACGTCCCCTTCCCCGAAGAGGAGGAAGTCCAGGGCGGCCTGCCAGGGTCCTTCATCGGACCACTCAAAGTAGATGTGGGGGCGCTTTCCCGTCCGCTCCCGCAGGTAAAGGAGGAAGGCGGCCAGGGTGTTGGGGGCGGCGGTACCCAGGATGCGGAAGACCTTGGCGTCCCGGTGGTCTACCCCCCAGACCTGGGCCACGGTGCTGAACTCGGAGGGATCCTGCACATAGACCTCCACGAAGACGATGGGGTCGTGGGCGGGGATGTGGGTGGCCTCGCGGATGCGGCGCTCCTTGTCCCAGTAAACGGACCTCCCACCCCGCTCGGGCCGGTGGGCCACCAGGCGGAGGGGGGCCTCCTGCTCTTTCAGGTGGGCCACCATCCGCTCCGCCATCTCGTCCAGCTGGAAGGCTTCTACCCGGAGTTCAAAGGAGCGCAAGGTGCGGGAGAGGAAGGAGAGGAAAAGCGTTGCGGCGATGAAGAAGGAGGCGATGCGCACCCCGTCGGGCCGCTCCACCACGTTGGCCACCAGAACGTAGGCGAAGACGGGGAGGAGGGTCTGGAAGTAGCGGGCTTCCTTGCGTTTCTCCCTTTGGGCGGAAAGGGCCACGCCCAAGGCGGCGGAGCTCATCACCACCAGGACCCCGGTGGCGTAGGCCGCCGCCTGGGCCTCCACCTGGGCACGGAAGAGGAGGGTGATGCCGAAGGCCACGCCGGTGAAGAAGAGCACCAGGATGCGGTGCTGTCGGGCCCACTCCGGGGCCATGCCGAACCGGGGAAGGTAGCGGGGCACGAGGGTAAGGAGGCCCGCCATGGCGCTGGCCCCAGCGAACCAGAGGATCACGATGGAGAATAGGTCGTAAAGGCTGCCAAACCCCTCCCCCAGGTAGCGGTGGGCCAGGAAGCTGATGGCCCTACCGGAAACCTCCTCGCTTTGCCAGAGCTCGGGGGGAATAAGGAGGGCGGTGGCGAAGCCCGCTGCCACCAGGAAGGAGGCCATCACGGTGGCGGCCGCCAAGAGGAGGCGCTGGCCCCCCCGGATCCGGCCCCAAGGCCTTTCCGGGGTGTCCTGGGGTCCCCCCCGGATGAGGGGCATCACCGCCACGCCGGTTTCATAGCCGGAAAGGCCCAAAGCCAGCTTGGGAAAGGCGAGGGTGGTGGCGAGGATAAGGCCTAAGGGATCGGCGTGGGCGCGGAGGAGCCCTTGCCACCATTGGGCCAGGTGCTCGGGACCCACGTGGCTGAGGGCCACCCCCAGGGTGATGGCGTTCAGGGCTAGGTAGCCCAAGGTGATGGGCACGGCGAGGCCGATGGCCTCCCGGAAGCCCAGGTAGAAGACGAAGCCCAAGAGGGCGATGAGGAGGAGGGTGAGGCTCACCTGGCTCCCCTGGAGCCAGGCGGGGGCCACGGGGTTGCCGATGAGGTGGACGGCGGCGTCGGCGGCGGAGAGGGTGATGGTGATGACGAAGTCCGTGGCCATAAAGCCCAGGACCACCAGGACCAAGACCTTGCCCCGCCACCCGGGGAGGAGCCGGGTGAGGAGGCCCACGGACCCCTCCCCGTGGGGGCTCTCCTCCGCCAGGCGGCGGTACACCGGAAAGACCCCCAGGAGGGCGAAAAGGCCCAAGGCGATGTTGGCGAGGGGGGAGAGGAACCCCGCCGCCAGGAGGGCGATGCCGGGCTGGTAGCCCAGGGAGGAGAAGAGGTCCACCCCGGTGAGGCAGAGCACCTGCCACCAGGGGTAGCGGCCTTCGTCCGTGTGTCCTTGGAGCTTCATAAGCCCTCCAAAGCAGCCTCCACCCCTGGGGGCACGAAGCCCGCCACCTGGTAAAGGCCCCGGGCCCGTTCAAGGGCCGCCCTCGCCTCCCCAAGGCGCCCCTCCTTGCGCAACGTGAGGCCGAGGACGTATTGGGCCAAGGGGTTTCCCGGGGCCAGCGCCACGGCTTTGCGGAGCATGGCCTCGGAACGGGCCAGGCCCTTAGGGGTACTGGGCCCCCGGAACACCCCGCCCTTGGCCTGCTCGCCCCGGTAGTAAAAGAACTGGCTCCGGACGTAGGGGAATGGGAGGGGCGCCACCTGGTCTGGGGTAAGGGTGCCTTCCTTGGTCCGGTAGCTGAGGATGGCCCCGTCCGGGGCGTACTGGGGTTCGGCGAAGCGCAGGCCTCGAGGGGTGGCCACGAAGAGGCCCCGGTGCTTCGGGAACGGGGTGGGCTCGGAGGGGTCCACCAGGTAGTCCCGCCCTCCCAGGCGTAGGACCGCCACCGCATGGCCCAGGTTGCTTCGCTTCCCCTCGGGGTTCTCGTACACCATGTAGACCCCCGAGGCGAGCCCCATAGAGGAGAGCATCCCCTGCACCAGGACCGCCTGGAGCAGGCACTGCCTTTCCCCTTTGAGGGCGGCGTAGGCGAACTCGTAGCCCTCCTCGAGGCTGAAGCGGGGGAGGAGGCGCTTGATGACCCGGAAGGTCCAGGCGGCGGCTTCCAAGGGAGGGGCCTGGGCCTTACGATTGAGGGCGGTACGGAAATCCTCGTGGAAGGCGTGCCGGAAAGCTCCCTCCCACCAGGGGAGGAAAGGCGGGGCCCCCGCCACCTCCCGGTAGGAGTCCTCTACCAGGGTGGCGAAGGCAGGCGTATCCAGGGGGAAGGCCAAGGCGCTAGGGAGAAGGAGGAACACCCAAAGGATGGGTATCACAGACAGAAACTATACGCCTGGCAAGCGAGGGGTGGTGGCGGGCTAAAGTT
The DNA here is from genome assembly GCF_022760925.1 of Thermus hydrothermalis. NCBI lineage: Bacteria > Thermotogati > Deinococcota > Deinococci > Thermales > Thermaceae > Thermus > Thermus hydrothermalis. Next base: position 214,416 of record NZ_JAKTNT010000001.1, read on the forward strand.
CCGGCACCTCCTCCATCTGTTCGGGAAGGAAAAAGACCCTCGCCCGGTCGTCATAGCCGAGGAGCCCGGCGTACCGTCCCCACTCCCGCACCACGGCGAGGACCCTCCTGGCCTCGGGCTCGGGGAGGTGCTGGCGGAGCCGGGCCAAAACCCGCTCCTCGGGAACCTGCCGCCTTGCCAAGAGGGCCTGGTGGAGGCGGGCGAAGAGGGGTACCTGGCGCAGGAGGTGCTCGCCGAATAGGATCTTCCGCTCCTCGGGGGTGGCCGAGGCCCAGGCGGCCCCCGCCGGGGTGAGCTCGGCGTCTCCCCGCTCCGCTCGGGCGAAGCCCAAAAGTTCTAGGGCTTCCAGGAGGGGGAAGAGGTCGTCCACCTCGAGCCCCTCCTCCGCCGCCAGCACGGGCAGGTCCGCCCGCCCCCCGTGCCGGGCCAAGGCTTCCGCCAGGCTCGCCAGGGCCTCCACGGAGGCCGAGGGCAGGCGCACGATCTCCTCCTCTAGATGCCTTTCCACCTCCTCCCGCAGGGTGAGGGCCTGGTAGATCTCCTCCACCACCGCCCGGAAGCGGGGATGGTGGGGATCCCGGGGGTGGGCTAAGGGGATGGGGATTTCCCGGCCGATCCTTGCCGGGCTTCCCTGGAGGACCAAGGCCCGGTCCGCCAGGGCCACCGCCTCTTCAATGTTGTGGGTGACCAGGAGGATGGCCCGGGCGGAAAGCCGTCCCGCCTGCCATAGGTCCAGAAGGTCCCCCCGTAGCCCCTCGGCGGTGAGGGGGTCCAGGGCGGAAAAGGCCTCGTCCAGGAGGAGGACCTTGGGCTCCACCACCAGGGCCCGGGCCAGGCCCACCCGTTGCTTCATCCCCCCGGAGAGCTCCTTGGGCAGGGCCTCCTCAAACCCCTGGAGGCCCACGAGGGCGAGGGCCTCCCGGGCGCGGCGTACCCGCTCCTCCTTAGGTACCCCGCGGGCCTCGGGGCCCAAGGCCACGTTCTCCAGGACCGAGAGCCAGGGGAAGAGGGCGAAGCTCTGGAAGACCGTGGCCATGCCCTCCACCGGACCCTCCACCCGCCTGCCCTGGAAGCGCACCTCCCCCCGGTCCGGGGGGATGAGCCCGGCCAGGATGCGGAGAAGGGTGCTCTTCCCCCCGCCCGACCGCCCCAACAGGGCCACGATCTCCCCCTCCCCCACGGCGAGGTTCACGCCTTCCAAAACGGGGAAAGGCCTCTCCCCCGCGCTAAAGGCCTTGCTCACGTCCTCCGCCTCCAAAAGCATCCCAACCTCCTATAGGCGGTACCTCTCCTCCGCCAGGCGGTAAAGCCGCCGCCAGACGAGGCGGTTTAGGGCCACCACGTAGAGGCTCATCACGGCGATGCCGAGGAGGAGGTGGGGCCCTTGGCCCTCCGCCAGGGTCCAACGGGCGATGTAGCTTCCAAGGCCCGTGGCCTCGAGGGTCTTCCCATGCCACGTGACCACCTCGGCCACAATGGAGGCGTTCCACGTGCCCCCGCTCGCCGTGATGAGGCCCGTGACCAGGAAGGGGAAGCAGGCGGGGAGGAGGAGGCGCCGCCAGAGCGCCCAACCCCGCAGGCCAAACCCCCGCGCCGCCTCCTTCAGGTCCCCGGGAACCGCCATGCTCCCGGCCATGACGTTGAAGAGGATGTACCACTGGGTGCCCAGGGCCATGAGGAAGGCGGAGAAGACCTCGAGGGACAGGTGGAAGCGCAGGAGGAGGTAGGCGAAGAAGGGGTAGAGGAGGTTGGCGGGGAAGGCGGCCAAAAACTGCAACAGGGCCTGGACCCGCACGGCAAGCCGGGGCCTTTGGCCGAGGAGGATGCCCACGGGAACCCAGACCACGCTGGCGAGGAGCATAACCCCGAGCACCCGCAACAGGGTGAAAAACCCCAGGGCGAAGGCGTGGGCCACCTCGGCGAGGCTCAAGGGGCGGAGGGTGGCGAAGAGGGCCGCCAGGCCCCATAGGGCCAGCAGGGCCAGGGCGGCGTAGAGGGGCCAGGTGGGGAGGCGAAGGGGACGGGGGGGACGGAGGCGACGCTCGTAGCGGAGGAGGGCCTCCAGGGCCCAGTCCGCTCCCCTTTCCGCAAGGCCCCGCACGGTACGGGTGCGCCGCAAGAAGTCCAGCACCCAGCTCCTCGTCGGTTCCTGTCCGGCCCTTTCCTCGTACTTGAAGCGCTGGCTCCAGGCCACGAGGGGGCGGAAGAGGAGCTGGTCGTAGAGGACGATTACGCAAAGCATGGCCAAGACGGCGAGGGCCAAGGCCTCGAGGTTGCCCTGGGCCAGGGCGGAGGCCATGTAGGACCCGATCCCGGGCAGGTCCACCTCCGTCTTACCCACGGCGATGGCCTCCGAGGCCACCACGAAAAACCAGCCCCCGGACATGGACATCATGGCGTTCCACACCAGCCCGGGAAGGGCGAAAGGGAGCTCCAACCGCCAAAACCGTTGCCAAGGGGTGAGGCGGAAAAGCCTGGCGGCCTCGTCCAGCTCACGCGGCACCGTCTTCAAGGCCTGGTAGAAGCTGAAGGCCATGTTCCAGGCTTGGGAGGTGAAGACGGCGAACACGGCCGCCAGCTCGTACCCCAGGGCCCGCCCCGGGAAAAGGCCGGCCAGGGTCCCCACGGACGCTGCCAGGAAGCCTAGGATGGGCACCGACTGGAGAATGTCCAAAAGGGCCACCAGGAGGGGCTCGAGGCGGGTCTTGGCCGCCAGGGGTGCGTAGAGGAAGGTGAAGAAGGTAGAGAGGATGAGGGCGAGCCCCATGCGGAAGGCGGTGCGCAGAGCGTACCCCGGTAGGTGGATGGGGTCTAAGGCGATGGGCGTCGGGGCAAAGGGGCCCGCCGCTTCCTGGGAGGCCCTCAGGAAGAGGGCGAGGAGCCCCAGGGTGAGGCCCAGGGCCAAGAGGTCGTAGCGGTTGGGCCGCTCGCGCAGGATGGGTACCATGGCTGGATGTCCGGTTTGGCTGGACTACTGCCGCCCTGCGCATTCTACGCCGGCACGGCCTTCTCAGAGTAGCCCGAAGAGGCTCAGGAGGAGCACCGCCAGCACGAAGAGGGTGATGCCCACGAAGGACCAGTCCCCCTCTTCGGCGAAGAGGAGGGCGGAAAGGGCGACCCGGACCACGGGGGTGAGGACGAGAACGTAAAGCCCCGCACAGGCCAACCCCTCGGCGACCCGGGGAGCCATGCCTAGAATCCCCAAGTGCCCGAGCCCCCCCAGGGCCAGGAGCGTCGCCGCCAGGAGGACCCCGTAGCGGAGCACGAGGGCAAGGAGGTTCCTTTGCCTCACCCCTTACCCCCTTCTAGGATCATCTCCAAACCCAGGCCGGCGATGGCCAGGGCGAACACCCGCCTAAGCCGGGGCGTGGGGCTTGCCGGCAAGAGCCTAGCCCCCCAGAAGGCCCCTAGGAGCACCCCGAGGACCACGGGGAGCGCCACCCCGGGGTCCACGTAGCCCCGGCGGAAGTACAGCCCTGCGCTGGCCGCCGCCGTGACCCCGATCATGAAGTTGGAGGTGGTGGTAGAAATCTTGTAGGGGAGGCCCATTACCCGATCCATGGCCAGGACTTGAGGGCCCCTGAGCCGATGCCCAAAAGGCCCGAAAGCGCCCCGGCGAGCCCCATGAGGAGGAAGCCCTGGGGCAGGTGGCGCACCCCGTAGGCCGTTTCGCCCCTTGGGCTGGGGTAGCTTCCAGGGAGCCGGAGCTTTAGGGCAAGGGGGTGGGAAGGAACGGTCCTGGTGCGCATCCGCCGCACTCGTCCGAGCCCAAGCCGTCTACCCCAAAGTGCCCAAGAAGACAGAGGCAGCAGGTGTCAGCGCTTTGGCTCTCGGGTTCTTGGCCTTGGCCCAGGTGGCGTAGATGGGGGCGCAGGCGCCCAGCTACCAAGGCTCCATCCCTGTACAACAGGACTACGCCACCGAGGCGGAGGAGGCCTCCGCTTACCAGGCTCTGGCCAAGGTGACCGCCCAGGAGGCGGTGAAGGTGGCGCTGCAGGCCCTTTCCACCACGGCGGCCCCTGTGCGGGTGTCCTTGGGGAACGAGAACGGGTACCTGGTGTGGGAGGTGGTCCTGGCGGGCCGAGAGGTCAAGGTGGATGCGGGCACGGGCCAGGTTCTCCACCGGGAGGCCCTGGGCAAGGAGGAGGGGAAGTCCGCCGGGGAGCACGGGGAGGAGAGCCACGAGGGCGGCGAAGGGGAGGTAGAGGACGGGCCGTAGCCTACGGGTGAGGGGGTCGGGCAACCCACCCCCTTTTCCTCATCTTGGGGGACGTATGCGCGAAACGCTTTTCGCTCTCGTGGTTCCTTGGGCCATCGCCATGGCACAAGCGTTGCCGACCTTAGGTTTTAGGGATACGGCGGGAAAAGCCCAGGCCTGGGCCCGGCTCGGCAACCCTCCAGAGGAGATCAGCCTATTCTGCTCCTAGGGGAAGCCCGTGTACAGCGTGGACCTGGCCAAGGGGCGGGCTCCCTTGCAAGTGTACGTGGATGGGGTTACGGGGAAGGTCTTAGGCTCCAAAAGCCTGAAGGAGCGGGCCTTGAGGGCCAAGGCTTGGCTACGGGAAAACCCAGGCATTCCCCTAAAGGAGGCCATCGCGCTAGCGCAACGGACCTTAGGCGCACAGGAGTTCCCGCAAGAGGTAGCCTTCCCGCGCCCCCAAGGAAGGCCGGTATTGCAGGTGGATTGCAGCCGGGAGCAGGTGCTCCTGGATGCGCGGACCAGGGCCTACTTGGGTAAGTGGCCCACGGGTCGCTGAGGCGCTTTCGGGAGCCCGTTGAGTAGGGGTATCCGGGGATATCGCCAGGACGAAGGGGCTTCCCCTTTGTCCCTTTCCCTAAGCTATAGGGAAGGGAGTTGTCGCCCAATGGCAAGGAAGGGTGCCGAATGTTTCCAAGGCGTGGCTTAGAGAGGAGCGCAATGCGACAGGCTGGAGCTCTCCTTTTGCTCTATGGAACCCTCTTCGGGGCGCTTTTACTTTTCGCCGAGCTGGCGGAGCACGTGTACCGGAAGGAGGGGTTCGGGTTTGATGGGCCCATCCTGACCTGGTTCCACCAAATCCGCAGCCCTGTGGGTGACTGGGTGGCGCTCACGCTGACCGGGAGCGCCTCTTTGCCCCTAATGGTCCTCTGGGTGCTGGGACTTGGTCTTTGGGCAGCGCTCAGGAAACGCCCCTGGCTCCCCTTCTTGCTCCTCGTAGGGGGGACCGAGTTGCTGAACCTGGCCGGAAAGTTCCTCTTCGCCCGGCCACGTCCTCACCTCTTTCCGCAGATCACGCCCGAGTCCGACTTTAGCTTCCCTTCCGGCCACACCATGGCGAGCCTGGCCCTGGCCTTGGGCCTCTACTGGCTCTTGGAGGACGAGCCTGGGCGGGCCAGGAGGGTCTTGGCCTTGGCCTCCCTGTAGGCGGTGGCCGTGGCCCTTTCCCGGCTGTACCTCCAGGTGCATTACCCTTCCGACGTGCTGGCGGGCTGGGCCCTTACCCTGGCCTGGTTCGCCGCCCTGAGGCTCGTTTGGAGGTGGAGGGGTGCGTGTCCTCCTGGTAGAGGATGACCCTCGGGTAGGGGAGCCTGTCCAGGAGGCCCCCCAAGGGGAGGGCTACGCCGTGGACTGGGTGAGGACCGGGGAGGAGGCCTTGGGGTTGGTTTCCGCCTTCCCCTACGACCTGGCCATCCTGGACGTGATGCTTCCCGGCATGGACGGCTTTGCCCTCCCGCGAAGGCTCAGGGGGGATCGGGGCCGATCATGGCGTTTTGCACCACGTTGGAGAGGAGGAGCAGGGTGAGGAGGTCCAAAGGGGTCATCTGCCCCAGCACCTTTTTCCCACTCAGCCGGAGGAAAAGGAGAAGGGTTAGGTAGACCACCCCCACGCGGAGGAGGGTGAAGAGCACGGTAACGGGGTCGCCGAGGGCTTCCAGCCAGGGATTGCCCATACACCCATGATGCGGCAGGGGGGCGGCAAAGCGGGTTTGGAAGGCCGGCTGGGGCCCCCAGGTGACCTTCCCCTTAGGGGGTGTGCCCAGGGGGCCCCGCCTTGGGGCGCCTTCCCGCCGGGGCTACCCTCCCCCTAGCCGCCCCAAGGTGAGGCCCACCAGGAAGACCAGGCCCCCGCCCACCAACACCTGGGCCACCGTGGCCCCCAAGGGGCTACGCATGTACCGGTAGCGGATCCAGGCGATGGCCAGGAGCACCAACACCACCACGGCGGGGGCCAGGGCCACCCCCATGTGGGGTATGAGGAGGGGCAGGGTGTGGAAGGTTTCCCCTCCGGTGACGCTCCCCCGGAGCACGGGGTGCCCGCGGCCCGAAAGCTTCCCGTCGTCCGAAAGCGCTTCCGCGAGGCCCATGGAGAGGGCAGCCCCCAAGGCGGCCGCTATTCCCACCAGGAAGGCGCTATGGGGGTTGCCCGTGAGTCCGGCGGCGGCGAAAAGGGGGGCCAAGGTGGAAACGGAGCCGTCCATGAGCCCAAGAAGGCCCGGTTGGACCACCTGAAGGACGAGGCGGTGTTCGTCTTCGGGCAGGGTGCGGGGGTCCATGGCCTCAGGTTACCGCGGGCTAATTCTTACTGCAAATGAGTCTCGTTAGCAACCATTTTCCCCCACTTCAACCCCCTGCGGACGGAAGCTAGGGTAAGGGTGGGGGATCTAGACCTCCCCTCCCGCTCGGTTCTTCCGCCTAAAGGCGGAGGTACACCCCTTTGCGGTCCAAGAGCCACAGGACCACGGCCCAAAGGAGGACGTACCCCAAGGTGAACCCCTACCCGCCCCAGGCGCCAAACCGGGACCCCAAATACCCGAGTGCGGCGGCCATGGGCCCGCCCAGGAAGGTGAGCTTGAGGCCTACGGGGACGGCGTAGGCCAACAAGGGATTGGTTCCGAAGGGACGAAGGGCCGCCTGCAGCCGGGGCAGGCGGGTTAGAACCGCAAACACCGCCACCCCGAAGAACAGGGCAAGGAGGAGATACGCAGGGGTCCAGTACGTCTTGTCCGGGGGGAGGAGGGCTCCGGTCAGGGCTCCCCCCACCAAACCCAAAAGGCCCCAAGGCCAGAGGGGTTTCCCCTGGCGTAAGCCCTCGCCAAGGCCGGTGGCCAGGAGGACGAAGGCCCCCGTGGGTAAGGCGGAAAGGAGGCCCCGGAGACCCAAGGGCGCAAGGTAGGTGCGGTTGAGGTGGAGGAGGAGGTTGGTGTCTTCCCGAAAGACCCCCTGACCCGCCCCAGGCACCGGCACCAAGAGGAGGGCCGCCTCGTACATGCCGAGGAGGAGGGCCAGGAGGGTGCGCCGCAAGGGAGGGAGGTCGTAGAGCCACGCCCCCATCCAGTAGGCGAGGGAAAGAGTTGGAGCACGTCCAGGGCGAAAACGGGCCGCTTGGCCTGTAGTCTCGTGAGGCCTAGGCCGAGGAGGAAGAGGAGAGCCACCCGGCCCAGGAGGCGGAGCTCGTAGGCCAGGGGGGAAACGCCTCGGCGTAGGGCCCCCTCCCGGCTGAAGGGTATGGCCGCCCCCATGGCGAGGAGGTACCAGGGGAAGACCAGATCCGCCACGAAGTAGCTCCGGCCAAAGGGGCCGTGGCCAAGCCAGGGGGGTGCTCCGGAGGGCAGATTGTTCACGAAGAGCATGAGGAGGACGGTAAGCCCCCGGAAGGCGTCCAACCGGATGTCCCGCTTCATCGCTGGGCGAGGAGGCCCCCCACGGTGCCCAGGGCGAGCCCCCGGGCCTTCGCCTTGTGGGCGAAGAGGGGCAGGACCTCCAGGGTTCCCACCACGTTGTCGTGCAGGAGGACGATCCCCCCAGGCCGGAGGTGGGCCTCGAGGCGGCGCCCCAGGACGCTTCTGGGGAGGCCCGCATAGTCCCCGGGGTCATCCGTCCAGAACACCGTGGTGAGGCCAAGCTCCTCCGCTACCCGTAGCACGGTGGGGTTGTACCGCCCCCCAGGGGGACGGAAGTATTGGGGCGTCCTTCCCGTGATGGTCTTCAGGACCTCGTTGCAGAGCAGGAGTTCCCGCCTAATTTCCTCCGGGGAAAGCTTGGCTAGGCGCACGTGGTGGTAGGTGTGGTTGCCGAGCTCGTGCCCTGCCTCTACCATGTCCCGCACGAAATAGGGGTAGGCCTCGGCGTTGCGCCCAATGACGAAAAAGGTGGCCTTCAGGCCAAGCCGCTTGAGGAGGTCTAGGAGGAGCGGGGCGAAGAGGGGATGGGGGGCGTCGTCAAAGGTGAGGGCGGCGAAGGGGCGGGTTGGGTTCCCGTGGTAAAGGAGGGACCCCTTGGCGCCCAAGCGGCTTTGCAGGATCTGGTTGGCCCTTTCCCGGGCCCGAAAGGCCTCGGGGCCCTCCACGGCGGGGTGGTCTTCCAGGACGGGCTCGAGGGGATAGCGGGTCGCCCTCCCTGGGTTCAGCCAGAGGCGCTCGTATCCCACGGGTTCCCTCAGGGCGAAAAAGGCAGGGGCTAGCGGCTTGGGTACGCTGGCGGTGAAGAGGGGAAGGTCCTCAGGCCCCCGGTAAGGGGCTCCGTAGACGGAGAGGTCCACCTCGTCCAGGGAGGGCCTTGCCCGCCAAGCCTCCTCCGCCGCCCGTTGGGCCAGGTGGAGGAGGCGTTCCGGGTTTTTCGTTTCCGCCTCCAGCACCACGTGCGCGGCCTCCATATAGCCGTTATCCAGGTACACGGCGCGCACCACCCCAGGTAGGGCTAGGTGGAGGACAGGCAGGTCTTGATGGGGCAGGGGCTTAGCTGGGGTGTCCTTTTCCCCCCACGGGAGGGGGGCTAGGAGGAGGACAAGGGGCCACATAGGCCGAATCTTAACGCACCAGGTCTAGGCCATCGGGGAAGCGTAGCTCCCCGGGCCCAGAACCGGGACGGTCCGTTTTGCCGTACTGGAAGACCACGCGGTTGGTCTTCCGGTCCACCACCAGGATGCGGTGGCGCCGGTCGTCGGTGAGGGCCACGAGGCCGCTAGCAAGCCCCACCGCCACCGAGGGGTGGTCCAAGCGTCCGGCCTTGCCCGTGGGGGCATACCGCCAGAGCACCCGCCCTTTGAGGTCCACCTCCAGCACCGCCCCAGGGGACCACCCGTCCACCACCAGCAGGGTACCCCAGGGGGTCAGGTTGGCGTCCGAGGGGTAGTGCAGGGGGAGGGGTAAGGTGCGGAGGCGGTGGCCGTAGAGGTCCACAATGGCCACGTCGTGCCCTACGATTTCGGTGACCACAAGCCGGTCCATGCCCAAGGGGAAAGCGCCGTTGGGCTTGTTGAAGTACCCGTTCCCGTTGCGGCAAACCCGGGTTTGGCCCAAGGTGCGGAAGAGCTTCCCCTGCTCGGTGAGTAGGAGGACACGGCAGTTGCGGATGTCCGCCACCGCCAAGAGGCCCGAGGGCAGGGGGACCAGGTCATCGGGGTTGTCCAACTGGCCAGTTCCAGGCCCGGGCTGCCCTGGCTTGCCGTAGACCCAAAGGAGCTTTCCCTCTGGATAGCGGACGGCGGCCACAGCGTCCACCTCGGGGTCGGTGATGTACGCTGTTCGGCCCCCTGGGGCAAAAAAGACGTCGTCCGTGTAACGGAAGGGTGGGGGAAGGGGTACGGTGCGCACCAGTTTACCTTCCGGAGAGAGCTCCACCAGGCGGTGGTTGCCCGCATCCGCTATGACCAGACCCTTTCCCAAGGGCGCTGCCAGACCCAAGGGGAGCGCCAGCACGAGGGGAAGCCATCGGCGCACGAGAAAAGTTTGTACCCCGAACTTGAAGGGAGCCTGAAGTCGTCTAGGCCAGGGTCTGTACCAGGAGGAAAAGGTTCAGGGCCAAGACCAAGAGGGCGCTCCCCCAGGCCAGGAAGCCCACCCACCTAGGCACCCTTAGGGGGCCCATCACCCTGGGGTCCCCCACCAGGGCGAGGAGGGGAAAGAGGGTAAAGGGGAGTTGCAGGGAGAGGACCACCTGGGAGAGGACGATGAGCCCCATGGGGGAAGCATGGAGGGTGAGGGCGATGGAAGCGGGGAGCACCGCCAGCACCCTCACGAGGAGGCGGAGCCGGGCGGGGTTACTCCGGCTTTGCAAAAAGCCCTCCACCACCACCTGGGCGGCCAGGGTACCGGTGGTGGTGCTGGAAAGCCCGCTCGCCAAAAGCCCCACGCCGAAAGCCGTGGCCGCCAGGGGGCCCAGGAGGGGGGTGAGGGTGTGGTAGGCCTGGGCCAGATCGGCGATGACCAGGCCCCGCCCGTGGAACACCGCCGCGGAAAGCACGAGGATGGCGGCGTTCACCAGCCAGGCCCCGCCCAGGGCGAGGCCGGTGTCCAAGAGGAGGTACCGGTATACCCTTGGGCCGTCCTCCCCCAGCCGGGTTCTCACCTGGGCCGAGTGCAGGAAGAGGTTGTGGGGCATGACCGTGGCCCCCAGGATCCCCAAGGCCACGAAGAGGGCCCCGGGCTCCAGGAGGGTGGGGTTGGGCAGGAAGAGGTTGCGCGCAAGCTCCTGGGGGTCGGGCCGGGCCAGGGCGAGCTCCACCACGTACGCCAAGCCGATAACCCCCACCAGGGCGGACACCGCCAGCTCCACCGCCCGAAAGCCGTACCGCTCCAGGTAAAGGATGAGGAAAACGTCCAGCACCGTGATCCAGGCGGCCAGGACCAAGGGGAGCCCTAGGAGGAGGTTCAGGGCCACGGCCATGCCCATGAACTCCGCCAGGTCCGTGGCCACCATGGCCACAAAGGCGGTGAGGAAGAGGATTCGCCCGGGCTTTCCGGGGTACCTTTCCCTTAGGTGCTCCGCCAGGTCCTTCCCCGTGGCGACCCCTAAGCGGGCGGCCAGGGCTTGGAAGAGGAAGGCCATGGCGCTCGCCAGGGTCACCACGAAGAGGAGGCGGTAGCCGTAGCGGCTACCCGCCTCGAGGCTCGTGGCCCAGTTTCCCGGGTCCATGTAGCCCACGGATACCAGGAACCCGGGGCCCAGGTACCACCACCAGGGGCGACTTTTAGGTTTGCCTAAAAGCCCCATGCCTTTAGGCTAACACGCCTTCCCCTGGAAGGCTGCGCTTCAGCCAGGCTTCAGGTTTGGGTGTACTCTGGTACGGAGGAGGTGAAGCATGCGTAAGGTACTTATGATTGCCCTTGGCCTTTCCCTCGGCCTCGCCGCCGCCCAAAGCGGCCAGGCCTTGTACGGCCAGTACTGCGCCACCTGCCACCAGGCGAACGGCCAAGGGGTTCCGGGTGCCTTCCCCCCGCTGGCGGGGCACGTCCAGGAGATCCTGGCCAAGAAGGGCGGCCGTACTTACCTGGTGGACCTGGTCCTCTTCGGCCTCCAGGGCCAGATCCGGGTCAAGGGCCAGGCCTACAACGGGGCCATGCCCGCCTGGGGGCCCCAGCTCAAGGACGACCAGGTCGCCGCCATCCTGAACTACGTGGCCAATAGCTTCGGCAACAAGCCCCCTGCGGGCTTCAAGCCCTATACCCCGGCGGAGGTCAAGGCGGAGCGGGCCAAGAACCTCACCCCGGCTAAGGTCTACGCCCTCCGCCAGGCCCTCAAGCTCTGATGGGTCCTAGGCTCCTCCTCGTGGAGGATGACCTTACCCTGGGCCAACTGGTGGTCCAGGCCTTGGAGGCCCAGGGTTTTCACGTGCGCTGGGCCAAGGACCAGGAGGAAGCCTTAGCCTTCGTTTGGGAGGAGTCCTTTGACCTCTTAGTCTTGGACGTGCGCCTACCCGAGGGCGAGGAGGCGGGTTTCGCCCTGGCCCGCGCCCTGAGGGAGTCCGGCTTTTCCCTACCCATCCTCTTCCTCACCGCCAAGGATGCCCTCGAGGACCGCCTCGCGGGCCTGGAAGTGGGGGAGGACTACCTCACCAAACCCTTTGCGCTCCCCGAGCTTCTGGCCCGCACCCGAGCCCTCCTCCGCCGGGGGGAGCTCCGGCCCCGGCGGGTGGAGGTGGGCGATGTGGTCTTGGAGGTGGAGGCGAGGCGGGTTCTGAAGGGGGGCGTCCCCGTGGGGCTCACCGCCAAGGAGTACCAGGTGCTGGAGCTCCTCCTCCTCAACCCCGGCCGGCTCTTCTCCAAGGAGGAGATCCTGGAGCGCGTCTGGGGTCCGGACTACGAGGGCAACTCTAACCTGGTGGAGGTCTACGTGAAAAACCTGCGCAAGAAGCTGGGAGAGGGAATCGTGGAAACCGTGCGGGGCCTCGGCTACCGTGCGCCCGGATGAGCCTCAGGCTTCGCCTTGCCCTCGCTGCATCCCTCGTGGCCCTCGTGGGTTTGGGGCTCGGCCTTTTCCTCTCGGCGCTTCTCCTCTCCCGCCTGGCCCTTGCGGAGGTGGACCAAACCCTCCGCCTTCAAGCCAACCTGCTTCTGGAGTCCGCTTTGGCGGAACCTGACCGCCTGGTCCCCCCGGAGATGGAGGCCGAGGCCTTGGGAGGGGAGTTCCCCGGCGTGGCTTGGCTTTACGTGGACGGGGAACTCCGTTGGGAGGGTGGGCTGGGCTCGGCCCCCGACCTGTTGCGGACCTATACGGAAACCCGCCCGGCCACCTTGAGCGGGTGGCGGGTGTACGCCCAGGCGAGGGGAGAATACCGGGTGGTGGTGGCCCAACCCCTGGGCGTGGTGGACCGGCTATCCGCCCTTTTCCTTCGCCTAAGCCTCCCCATCTGGCTGGGCTTGGGCGTCCTCACGGGCATCCTCGCCTACTTCTTGGTAGGTCAGGCCCTTTGGCCCCTGCGCCGCCTGGCCCAGGGGGCCGAGCGGTTTACCGTGGTGGACCCACCCCCGGGAAACGACGAGGTGGCCCGGCTCGCCCGGAGCTTCGCCCGCCTCCTCGCCGCCCTCAAGGCGGAACGGGAGCGGGAGGTCCGCTTCCTTGCGCTGGCCAGCCACGAGCTGAAGACGCCCATCGCCGCTTTCCGCGTGGGGCTAGAAACCCTATTGCGGGCGCGGGAGGTGAACCGGGAAACCCTCGGGCGGCTCAAGCTCCAGGCGGAGCGCCTCGAGGCCCTGGCGGAAAACCTCCTCGCCCTCTCGCGCGCCCAAGCGCAAGACCTCCGGTGGGAGGAGGTGGACCTGGTGGTCCTGGCTGGGGAGGTCTTTGACCGCTTCCAGCCCTTGGCGGTGGCCCGGGGCCGGGAAATTCTCTTGGAAACAGAGCCCGTGCTCGTTCAAGCCGATCCCCGTCTCCTGGAGCGTGCCCTCAACAACCTGGTGCACAACGCCCTGCTCCACGGCCAGGGCACGGTGCGCCTGCGGGTGGGCGTAGAAGGGGGCAGGCCTTTCGTGGAGGTGGGGGACGAGGGGCAAGGGCCTCCGCCCGGAAGGGCGGAGGGCTTAGGGATGCGGGTGGTGCGCCAGGTGGCGGATGCGCTTGGCGCAGAGATTCTTTTGCGCCGCGAGCGGGGGTTTGCCGTGCAGCTCCGCTTCAGGACCGCTTCAGGGTCCTCCGCTTCAATAGGGCCTGGAGCGGATGCTCCGGAGGTGCGAGGATGAAAAGGGTACTGGGGTTGCTTCTAGCTTCGGCCATGGCCTTGGCGGCCTCGGTGGGTGGGCATAACGGGCTTAAAGTGGCGAGCGTCTTCCCGCCCAGGACCTTGCCCCCGGGCACGGTCTTGGTCCTGGAGGACGCCAAGGGGATGGCGCTGTGGCAGACGGGTAAGGGCACGCTCCCGAGCGCGGAGGAGCTGGGCAAAGCCGCCTACGTGGTCTTCGCCCTGCCCTCGGGACAGAGCTACCGTTACCCCGTGGTGGGAAAGGCCACCAGCCTTGCCACGGTAAGGGTTCGGGTGCGCAAGAACGTTTACGCCCTTAGCGCCCTGCTCAAGAATAGGCACGTGGCTGTTGGAAAGGATGGGAACTTGGAGATGGTGCAATCCGTTAAGCCTCCTAAGGCCGCTCTCCCTAAGAAGCCATAGAGATCTTCCGGTTTTTCTAAGCCGGCCCTGGGACAGAAACCCCCTACCGGGACCACCGGTAGGGGTTTACCCACTAGTTTGGGAGCTCCCGTTTCCCGTACACCCGCACGCCAGGCTGTGGCTTACACGAAGAAGACCTTCTCCCGGTCCACCTCCTTCAGGTGGCGCACCCCGAGCCTGCCCACTTCCTTCACCAGGCGGTCCGCCAGGTGCAGGGGCGCAGGGAGCCGAGGGAAGGCGAAGCCGCTTGCCGGGTAGAGTCGGGTCAGGTGATAGATCTGTTCCGCCAAGACCTCTAGGGGTGTGTCCCCTTCTTCGTGCACCAGCTTGAGCGGCCTCGGCGTGCCGCGGAACTCCCGGTGCACGGTGAGGAGCAAAAACGTCCTGTTCTCTAAGGGCACGAGGAGGCCATCCGAGAGGCTGCCACGGGTGGGGTAAATCCTACCACCCCCCGATTTCCGCACGGATACCAGGTCAAAGCCGATCCCTAGCTGCCGAAGCTTCTCCAAAGCCAGGGTGAACTCGTCTTTTGGCAGGAAACCGTCGCGGAGGAGGAGAACCCTGGAGGGTAGCCTTCCGCTCTTGCGCTTAAAGACGAGAAGGGCTTCCTCCAGGAGGTCCCAGACCACTTCCCCGGGGATGCTTTCCCCCGCTTGCGCCTCGGGAAGGCTCCAAAGGAGATGCCCGCCATCGCTCCCCACCGCACAGGCCGCACCCCCAAAGCGGAAAGACTTTCTGCCTCCCGCATCGAACCCTACGGCCAGGTCCGCGGGGTAGGTACCCTTCAGCGCTACCACCTGCAACCCCGCCTTGGCGAGAAGCCCCAGAAGGGCGTTTTCTAGGCGATGGCGCTCTTCTTTTTGGATGGGGAGGTTGAGGAGCTGGCTCGGGAGCCCCTCCTTTAGGAAGAGGGCCTTCAGGCGGTTGCGCTCTTCCCAAGAAAGGGGTGGGGTCAGAACCAGTACGGCTTGAACGCCCGCTTCTTTTGCTCTTGCCAGAGCTTCACGAAAGGCGAGGGTTTGGGAAGGGTCCGCATGGATTTCCCGGACATGGAGCCGGGCCTGGCTTGCCCTAAAAGTATGTTCCAAGGCCCTGAGAAGGAAATCGGGCCATCCTCGAGCCCCGTCTAGGCGGAGGAGGGCCAGGGTGGTTTCCTGAGCCCGGTAAAGCCCCACGCGTAACGCATCCGCCGGTTTGCCCACCTTCGTTCGGGCCCGAAGCTCGGGCATGCGCATACGGCACGCCCGGGCCTCTACGGGCTTGGGGTGCTCCACCCCGAGCTTTCGCGCCACCAACAGGGCAACCTTGCGCGTTTCTTCCTGGCGTTGGTTCCAAGGAATAGACAAGACTAAGTTAGATCCCCCTTCTTCGTGGAGGTCCTCGAGGGTAAGCACCGGAACAAGCAGGCTCGTCAGGTGGGGAATTTCCTTCTTTGCGTCCTTGGCGTTTGCCACCCACGCCACCCGACCCCATCTTCCATCCCGAATGCGTCCCTTGGAAGCGTGGTACTCCACAAGGCTTAGGCCCCCCGAAAGCAGGATGCTTTTGGGGTCTTCCTCCCCCAGCCTGAGGAGCTCCCAGGTGCGGCCATCGTAGGTGTTCTTAACCCGCTTGGGTGGGGGGTGACCCTGGGCGAGCCAAGCCTCGAGGGTCCTATCGCAGAGGATCCGGTAGGTGGGGTCTACCTCCAGGATGATCTCCCCGGCGGCGGAAACCCAAAGGTCTAGGGTTGCTCCTTTAAGCACCCGCCACCCGGAGCCCCGAGCGTGCTCCTTCCGATAGAACGCCCATCCCTCAACCCAAAAGCCCTTTCCGCGGAGCTGTTCTAGCACTTCCCGAAGGCTGCGGGCCAAGGCGGAAAGGGACCCCGTTCGGGGGGGTTGCGAGGGTCCAAGGCCCTTCGTGGTTTTGCATTGATAGGTGTTTGGCTGCGGATCTAAAAGCCCAACGGCCACGTGTTTTCTCGTGCAAGGCCTGCTAGGGAATAAGGAAGCACACGGGCTAACCGTCCCAGTGGGGGCGCCCGAGGGTCATCCCCCGCGACGCCACCTGGAGCAGGAGAAAGCCTTCTAGAAGGAAATCCGCTTCACTATAGGTGAGGTCACTTACTATTAACCAATATAGAGAAGGGCCTCCTCCCTGGCGTTTAAGGTTCGTGTAAGGGGGCGATGGCTAGCCTAGGGGAGGAGGTGAAGGTATGCGTTTCCCATGGCAGTCGGTTGTGTTGGGTTTCGGCCTAGCCCTCCTCCTTGCCGCCTGCGGGGGGCGGGGGGCAGTCGGGGGGAAGCAACGCCAGCACCGTGACGGTTTCCCTCTTGGACCCCGCTGGCGCCCTGGCAGGGGCGTACTACCGGGTTGGTTCGGGGAACTGGCAACCCATCAACTTTACGGGGGGACAGTTTGCCTTCCAGGCGAGCGGGCAGTACGAGGTGGTGGCCCGCTGCCGAGGTGAACCGGACCGGATTTACCACACCAAGGCCACGCCTTCCCAGCTGAGCCGGGTGGTGGTCCAATGTTCTACCGTAAGTGCAACCCAGGCTCGGGTCACGCTCACCGCCCACCTTCCCTCTTCCATCGGTGATACCCCGATTGAGGATGGGAGCACGTTGTTGGCAGCTGAGCTTGATGTGAGGTTCTTCCCTTTGCTTGGTTGGGCTCTTATCCCGGAAAGGGGGCAGGTACAGTCCCGCCAGGCGCAGCTGACTGCGTTTTTCCCTCCTGGTTTACAGGATGTTCTTCTGACACTTATGGGCACAGGCGTTACGGGTACAGGCTTTTCCCACTGCTTACAGCCGATTGGGTGGAAGCGGGTACGCCTAGATATTGCGGACGCCCAAAGCTACACGGTGGACGAGAACGGCTGGCAGGCCTTCCACACCACGCCCTCCATACGCGTTTCCTCTGGTGGAAACCCCAGCACGCCTTGGGCCTACGTGGCCTACTTCAAGGAAGGCATGAAGAGCTTGGGCTACGTTGGCTTCTCCGACGGTACCACGGATTGCCGCTACGGTACCCTTCCTCCCCAGGAGGGGGGCGTGTACCTGGGCATAGCGGTATCTGCTACAAGCTTTAGCGAAAGCTCCTTCCAGGCATTTGCCGTCTTGAAGGATTTGCGGGGGCAGGACTGGGTGGTGGAGATGCCTCCGCTTTGGCCAGACGGGGCCTTGATCGTTTCGGGTAGCACGGTGACCCTCAGCTATCCGCATGCGCTTAGCTACACCCTCCGGGCGAACGGCTTCCTACAAGATAGGCAGACCCTAACCAACATTCACCTTTACGCCACCCTGTTCCCAGGGAACGGGGGCGCTGTTTATGCACCTCCCGACGCGGGGGAAGAGCTCGGCTACGTGGTGAACCCTTCCGACACCTATTCGGTGGAGGCCTTGGCCTTTCTCCGGAACACCAAGGGCACCTCTCCTTCGGGCCTTTTTGGTCCGGGAGTTTTCCCCGATGAAGCCACCTTGTAGGGGTTGGATCTCGCCGTCGCTAGCATCTTCGTGGCTCAAGGCGACTGAATCCTCTTTTGCGGGGGCCGAAAGAGGGGCCTACGTGAAGGGCTGAAAGGAAAAGAATCCTCAGGTGCAGGCCACATCTTGGCCCCGCACCTTTCTTTTGCTCCATTGAGGTCTGAGTTAAGCGGCGGGTACTAGGTGCCAAGCGGTTGTTCGGGCCAGGCGAAGGAGGATGGAGAAGGGCACCTTTTAGGCTCCTTTGGCAAGGCGGGTAAGTGTGGGGCTTAGGTTAGGGGCCCGGGTATAGGGCCATGACGCTAGGGGGAGGGATAAAAGCGCCACCTGGGAAGGTGCTGTCCAACCTCGCTACACTTTGAGATGAGTCCCTTTTGTCTTCCCCGATAGAAGGAGGGGCACCTCGAGGCTTTCCTCGTGATAACGGCTAACGCACAGGAACCTCGGCACCCATCTTGCTGCCATGTTAGCCGGCAGAAAAGCGCCGAAACCCTGTGCGCCCGCCCGTGGGAGGGTCCCTTCTAGCCTATGGGGAAGGTGTCCACACGAGAACCCTTTTCGGGCAAGGAGTGTCTGTCGTGTCCCCTGTGCCTAGCTGTCCCCGGTCGTTTAGGCCCCACGCGTAGAGGGCGAGGTTGCCTCCTTCCTGAACGATTGCCAAGGAGAAATCGTATCCTGCTTTCACCAACACGGCCCCACTAAGAAATCCCGTGCACCCCCCACCCTTGACCCGCGCCGGCGTGGGGGAGGGGTCGCCCGCGGTGCCCTGGCCTAACTGGCCGTGGTCGTTGCTTCCCCAGGCCCATACTCCGCCGCTTTGGTCTATGGCCAAATTGTGGGTTCCTCCAGCAGTGACAAAACGGACTTGGGTACCAGAGGGGAAAGGCACGCGTTGGGGTGTGGAGGTGGTTGCCGAGGACAAGTCCTGCCCCAGTTGGCCCTCGGCGTTACTTCCGAAAGCCCACACGCTCCCATCCCCTTTCAAGGCGAGGGAATGGTCTCTACCCGCCGCCACCTGCACCACATCGGTGAGACCAGGAACCTGTTGGGCGTAGGAGCCGCTCACGTTGGTAACGCCCCTCTGGCCGTACCTGTTGCTCCCAGTAGACCACACGGTACCGTCTTCTAACAGAAAGAGCGCATGCGCATTTCCAGCATCCATGCTCCGCACCCCCACCAGGGGTTCCCCGTCCGCCTTAAGGAGAGGTCGGGGGTCATAGAACCATGAGTCCGTTTGGGTAAGGACGCCAAAGTTATTAGCGTTATCCCCAAAACCCAAAACGCGACGTTCACCATCGCGCACCTGTAGAACCAAACTAAAGTCGTGCCCGGCCTCTACGGCCACGGCGTTTGCGAGGTGTTCGCTACCTCCTTCCGCCACCACGTAATCGGGGGGCTGGAAGGTTAACCCTTCGTCTTCGTAACCCTGCAGGCGGCCCAGCTGGCCATACGGGTTCACACCCCAGCTCTTCAATCGGCCGTCTTCCAACAGGGCCAACGCGTGACGCTGGTTTTCGCCGATCCCGAACTGTGCCGCCACCGCAATGGCATCCTCTAGGCCGTCTATCTTGGCGGGTGTTTCCCGGAAGGGGAGGGTAGTTGGGTCTACCGCAAGTTGGCCGAATCGGTTGTCGCCCCAGCCGTACACACCATCCGGCTTTACCAGGAGAACAAAATCGGTTCCCGCGGCCAAAATCCCTTGAAGCTGCATTGGGTCAAGCGTCGTGCCGTTATCGCCGTTTGCAGGCCCTCCCGTAGGTCCCGTGCAACCATAGAGAACGGCCAAACATCCAACCACTAGGCCTAAAGCCTTCCAAGTCTTTCCCATAGTTTCTCCTCCCATCAGGAGTGCCTAGGCACTCCTTCCTTCAGCTTCTTCCGCGACCCTTACATATCCCTTAACGGCCCTCTCCCTGAGAGGGGGGTTTTACTACAGCCCCATACCTATCGGAGAGCTCCTTTACTAAAGGGAGGGGCGTGGCGCGGGCGGAACCTAAAGGGGGGAACAGGCACCTGAACGAGGTGGTGAAGGCGGCAAAGCCGGCGGGTAGCAGCACGGCTTTCTTGCCGGACCCGACTGGGCAAATCCTTTGGCAGGTGTACAAGTTCCCTAGGCTTGGGAACTCGGGTTCTTCGCTAGGAAACCGGTGCGTGGGGGTAGGTGAGGTAAGTGCGGTCGTAAAGAGCATCCCGGATTCCAAGTTTGAACGAAAGCCCTTCGTAGGGCATGCTATCGTTGTAATTGATGTGGCATAGACCCCTCCGCTTCGGCACCGAGGGCTACCGGGGAGTAATTGCTAAGGATTTCACCTTCGCCACCCTTTCTCGTTTGGCGGAAGCCTACGGTCGCTATCTTCTGGAACGCGGTGGGGGACTGGTGGTGGTGGGGCACGATACCCGTTTCCTGGCGGGGGACTTCGCCCGGGCCTTGGCCGGCCACCTTTCCGGGATGGGCCTCCGGGTGGTTCTCCTCCGGGGTTCTGTGCCCACGCCGCTCTTGTCTTTCGCCGTGCGCTACTTGGGTGCGGTGGGCGGGGCTATGCTCACCGCCAGCCACAACCCCCCTCGGTACCTGGGGGTGAAGTCCAAGGACGCAAGCGGCGGTCCCATCGCGCTCCAGGAGGCCACGGCCATAGAGGCCTTGGTTCCCGAAGAGGCTTTCCCACTCGGGGCTCGTGCTTGAGGTGATGGGGGCTTTCGTGGCGGAGGCGCTGCGGCCCAAGGAGGGAGCTTTGGCCGGTTAGGCGTCTAGGGTGGCCTCGGCCAAGGCCTCCTCGGCCTCCCGCATGTAGCGGTCGGTCCCAGGGGATGAGGGCGTAGCCCTCTCCTTTGCGGACTCAGTAATAGGGAACCTCGAGGCTTGCAGAGAGCAGGACGTTTGCGTGTTTCCGCGCCAGAGTCTTGCGCTTGGGTGAAGCCTCGGTCTTCTAGAGGCGCACCCCTGGAAGGGTGCGTCTCGCGGAGTTGCGCCTTCCCTGCGTTTTCCGGCGTTGAGGATGGGAAGCCTAGCTTACCCCTATACCTAGACCGATGCTTCCTCGGGGGAGGGTAGAATCCTTACGGTGGACCGCCCGGCACATGGCCTAAGTCCGTTCACGCCCACGAGGATATCCCTTACTCCGCTTAACCCCCACATTTCTTGGCAACCCAAGAAGTTGGTTTGGCCCTGAGAGGTGCGCCGCGCCGAAGAATCCATCCCCTTCCCGCCCAGGAGGCGTCCATCCCTGGCCCTATAGGGCTTCGGGCTGGCCCTCGCCCTGGCCCGCTAGTCCCGTTGGCCTAGCCGGTACCGGACCAGGGCTTCCAGGTTCCGCATGAAGGAGAAGGGCGTGCGGGACAGGTTCACCAGCTCCTGGATCACCCACTCCTCCTGAAACTCGGTGAGGTGCTGGGCGTTCAGGCGCTTCAGGACGAGCTCCGCCGCCTCCCGGGGCTTGAGGCTAAAGAGCAGGGGGTTGTCGTGCGCGCCCACCGACAGCCGAGGCTGGAGCCAAGCCAGCATCTCCGCCCACTCTTCCGGGGTAAGGGTGCGCTTCTCAGACATGACGCTCCTACCTCCAGTTCCAGATCAGCTCGTGGTCCCCTGCGCGGACCGCCTCCAGGATCCTTCCAGGCTCCTGCCCCCCCTTGAGTTCCTCGGGGAAGGGGGCGTCCGTGATGAAAGGCGCCTTGCCGTCCGTCATCCCGTCAAAGTACACCATGTGGAGCGAACTTCCCGGGAAGGTAAGGAGGTGGGAATACTCGGGGTAAAAGTCAGTGCCCTTTAGCAAAAGGTCGTTTATCCTCCCCACGTACCCCAAGGACAGCCACTCCAGGAGCTCCTCCTCCGAGAAGGCTTGGTGGACGGGCTCTTTTAGGTTGAGGCCGAGCTCTCAAAGGAGCCCAATGGGGAGGTCCTCTGCCCGGGACTCGTTGGCATCGTAGGAGCTCTCCGTAGGGAGCTCGTGCGCGTAGGCGATGAGGAAGGCGGGGTTGTGGCCCTCCAACCCCTTGAGGTACCGGCGGTGGACCCAAACAGTCGCCTCTTTCATCGCTTTGCCCAACGGAAGGTACTTTGGGTTCATCACGAGCCCGAGTGTTGCGAGCTGGGAAACGAAGGCAGCAATGGCCACCACAGCGACTTCTTCCCACGTTTCGCGAGAGGGCGCTTGCAACCTCTTCCGAATCGCCTGGGGCCCTTCGGGCTCCTGGCGTGGGATCAGGTCAAGCTTCATCGCCCTCCTCCACTACCTCAAGGCTCCACCCCCGGTAGATGAGGGCCATGGGCGGGGCCTTGGCCTTGAGGTACTCCCAGGCGTACTCCTCCCCGTAGTGCGCCTTCACGGCCTCCCAGTACTCCTTGGCCTCCCCAGGGGGAAGTCCCTCTATATCCCCCTCATACACCACTTGAGTGATGGGGTCCGCATCTATGTCTATCTGAGAAAGTCTGACCTTCCTCATGCTCACCTCCTTACTCAGGCTTGGATTCCTGTATGGGATTGTTACAAACAAATAGAACGCCCTCCAGGACGTTTTCGTCTCCTCATCCTCTAACCATCACGTTTAAGAACTACTTCAGGGGAGATGGGGGATGTTGCTTACATAAAGCATTTTAGCGGAGGTGACGGTGTTGCGTCAACACCCTGGGGTTCCTGAGCTCTCATCACTTTGGTCCGTAGGGGCTTGACAAGGGGAAACAAAGAGGGGGGTTAGTTAGCTCATAACTTGTACTGCGGCCCTAAATTTGGACCACCTTACCGGTCAGTTTAGTCAGGGC